>NZ_JAQQPR010000026.1:0-106792 GCF_036688705.1 Duganella sp. S19_KUP01_CR8
GGTCGGCCTCACCATTTTGCACTTGTCGCTTGCCGACGGGCGCATCCGGGAGGAGGGAGGCGTTCATCCCATTTACCAGCTTTGATTACACCATGCCTGTATGACCCAGCACCGCAGTTTATCGCAGCGAGCCGCAGTTCATCGGAGCGAACTGCAGTTCATCGCAATTGGGGTGTCACGTGAATGGACGATGTGACACACTCGATTCGCCAGTTGCACTTCTTCGCTATTCCCGTTCAGGCGACATTTCAGGAATGACGTTTGAGGTCATAGACGCAATTTCACCCCACCACCATGAAGCCCAAAACCATGAAGCGACTTTTAATAATTCTCTCAAGTGTCTTCGGACTGCTACTTGGCGGATGCCAATACAACCAAAGCCAGCGCACTGCTCCGGATGCGATTCATTTGCAGACGGATGGCCTTTTCGAGAAGCTTGTCGCCGTCAGGCGAGATCTCCACCAGCACCCTGAACTGGCCGGCTATGAATCTCGAACTTCAGCGACAATAAGCGCGCACTTGCGTGAAATGGGGCTTGAAGTTCAGACTGGTCAGTACGGCCAAAGTGTTATCGGCATACTACGAGGCGGGCACCCGGGAAAGACGGTTGCATGGCGAGCCGAGCTTGATGCACTTCCTGGCGAGTTCCGTGATCCCGCACTCTTCAGGTCGCAAAATCCCGGTGTTCATCATGCCTGCGGGCACGATATCCACATTGCAATTGCCTTAGGAATCGCCGAGGTCCTTGCGAAGCAGCGAGAGTTCTTGCATGGAACGGTTGTCTTCGTGTTTCAGGCGGAAGAGGAGACCTTCAAGGGCGCCAAGGGCCTGATCGACCGGGGTGTTTTCTCGTCCATCACCCCGGATGAGATCTATGGCCTGCACGTGACGGCATTGCCCGTTGGGCAGATTGTGGTCAAGGCGAATGAAATGTTCGCATATCAGCGGCGAGTCAGCATCAGGCTGAAAAACGAATTGTCGGGAGCGGATATAGTGCAGTTGACAAAGAATGTGAACAGTGAGCTGTCTCGAAGCCGGACTGGTGCGAAGCCTTGGGAGATTCAGAATATTGATGATCCTGTGATCGGATTGACGTCCCCGAATACTGCGTTTCAGGACTACCTGATCATGGATGCGACCTTTGATACTCGCACAGAAAACGAGGAGCTTGTTCTTGACTTCTATCTATATGAAACAAACGCATCGAAGCTGGATGGCATCATTTCTCGCGTCCAGCGCGTGATTGATGCCAGCGGCCACAAGAGGCAATTGATCTCCGTGTCGTATGTACAAGATAATCCCACTGTGCTCAACAACGCCTCACTGACTCGCTCCGCCATCCGCATACTGCAGCGAAGCCGCGGAGTTGACGCGGTCAGGCCAGCTTTTGGGCAGGCACCGTTCTTCAATGATGACTTCGCCTACTTTCAACAGAAAATTCCGGGTGTGTACTTTTTCCTCGGTGGATCAAATGCCGAGAAAGGTTTCGTTGCAATGAACCACGCGCCGGATTTTCAAGTAGATGAAGAAAGCATCCGAGTCGGAGTAAGCAGCTTCTCGTCCTTGATCATTGCGCGGCTAGGAACGCCTGACCAGGCTGAGCGAGACTAGGGGGGGGGGGGCTACGCGCAGCGTGCGTGGCCGCTTTGTGGCGGTCGGATCGACTGGCGCCACGTCTGCATCGGGGCGACTTCTGCCCCATCGTGACAAACCGTGAACTTTGCACGCGAGCAAGATGCTATCCTCACCATCTTAGGCCGCGTTCGGCCAACAACGGACCTTCAAATAAGACATTAGCTAAATAGGAGACTCTCTTGAAGCAGATATTCCGTGCCGTGACGCATCCACAAGGATGGGGAGGACTAGCCGATTATGAGATACGTGATGATGGGAAAATCTATCGTTCCGTGACGCATCCTGATGGCTGGAGCGGCCTTCCGGATTATGAGTTTCGGGGCGATAGCAAGATTTACAAGACCGTAACGCATCCGGATGGCTGGAGCGGTCTCCCTGACTATGAAATCCGCCCTGACGGCAAAATCTACCGTGCTGTTACTCACCCGGACGGCTTTGGTGGCCTTGCTGATTACGAGTTCCGCTAATTTCCGACCACCCGGCATATCAGTGAACCGCGACCGACTGCAGCTAGGTTAGTGGCCAAAAGCGGGCTTTACAAAGATTGTCACCATTCCCAAGCGACGAAAATGATAAAGAGTACTGTTACTGTCGCACTTTTACTATTTCTGGGTAGCGCTAGGGCTGGATGCGCGCCCAGTGACTTTGACCGCCTGCTACTCATGCAGGAAATTCGAGAACTTCGGACAACAACAATGAATGTCGTTCAGACAGTAAGTCGGCGCTCGTCAGACTTCGGAATGGCAATGCGGATAGTTGATGCAAGCTTTAGAATCCAAGCCGGCGCACAAGCTCTTAATGACCTGATATACATCAGTACTAAGATGGTGAATCACTCAGACCGTAAAGTTGTTGACGAACTATTTAAAGAGCGCGCCGGTAGCTATATCGAGAGTGTTTCCGATGAAATACGAAATGCCAACAGTAACGTGTCAGATATCACTTCTGGTGGCGTAGGGGTGCAAGCCGGTTTGTTAATCGCTCGCATGCAATCTGCGCAGAAGTTTTTTTCTAAATGTGGCTAGTAGGGCATTAACGGCCAGTAGCAGCCCTTCAAATATGGTATAAATATTTACTTCAACCGGATCTATCGAAAAATGAATAATGATGACAGTTACCACCTTTCTTTAGGTCGATTTGTAGATGCATTCGCAACAGCAGAACACAATTTAAAATTTGCGCTGGCGGCAATGGCAGGAGTCTCACGTGAAATCGCACAAGCGCTGTTTGCCAGTACCAGGGTGGATGTTTCAATTAACCTAATCAGGCAAATTTACGAAGCCAAGGGCAAAGCGATTGAGAACGAAGTTGATAAAGCACTGAGTCAAATGAAGTCTATTTTGACGGTGCGAAACGCGATTATGCATTATGGGGCGTTATATGACGGCGGCCACTTCACAACGTCTACAGCCCCGCACGCCTTGCCAAAACAGGCAAAGACATCCCGCTACAAACTTGAAGACCTTGAACGTATGAGTGCTGACCTTCTCGTAATAGGCTATCGATTTATTTGGATGGCTCTTCATGATCTGCCGGATGTTCCGTTAGAGTCCATAAAGTTGCTTGATGGCTATGCTCGAGCTCCGCTGCAATTTAAGCCTCCACAATTATCTGGCAAAAGAATCGAACTGGCTTAATTTCGATGTTCGCAGATAAAAGAGCACTCGTTGTTGACTGAATGCGGCCAGAAGCTGCCTGTCGTTGTAGAAAGTTTTTATATGAATTCATGTTCAACCGAAGGCTACAAGCCACCTGAAAACCGAGCCGAGCTTGAACTGCGATATGCTGCTGGAGAACGCCACTTCCCGAATACCGACTTGAGCGGCGAGTCTCTTGTTGGAATCAAACTGGATGACGCTGACTTCGAAAAGCATTCTTGGTTTTTTGATGCTGATTTTTCTGGAGCGAGCTTGCGCGGCGTGAGCTTTAGAGAATGTAATCTGAAATGTGTTAATTTTTCAGCTGCCGACCTCACTGGCGCAATACTTGAACTTGCCGCAATCGAGTCGATAAAGACAAATGGCGCGAAACTGGAGGAAGTTAGAGTCCGTGGCGCAAGTTTCTACGGCTGCGAACTTAGCGAGAACGATGAACTGCCGTCTTGGGAGTGGTAAGCTGGCGCCCGAGTTCGGCCAAAAGCGGAAGTCGCCAGCCCACGAACAATGGAATTGAGGGAAACCGATGATTAGCAAGGAAAGCGCTCCAGTTGGTTGGGCTGCACTTATGTACGAACTGGAAGACGCACAGGAGCATTTAGCGACTCTTATTTCGGAGATGAACAAAGACCCCGAATATGACGAAGCAAATTTGCGAATTGACCTTGGGCACGTTTTTTCGCATTTGAATAGAGCTTGGCATCGACGGAACCACGCTGATGACGTTGATGAAGAGACTTGGCAACGAGCCAGTCAGTTTCCTACAGACCTAGACCCGATATAGGGCATGGAACGAGGCGGACCGAATTCGGCCATTTGCAGACCTTCGAAATAGCACGAAAGAGGAATTGGAATGAGTGATATAAGAACGTACGAGACGTTCGATGATGCAAAGCTTTTGGCTCAGGACATCCTCTCCAAATCGCTTGATGCGAACATAGGTTGCGCACTGATTGCATCTATCGCTGTGAAGCTTCGCCATCCTGAGTCCCTGGAATTATTTTCCGCCTTAGCTCATGACCAATCTGGGCATGACCAGGTTGGAATCTCGACCGCCGACTGCGTGGATGATATTTTCGAGGCTTGCCACGTATTGTTGGGCAGTTCAACCAATGCACGCCATGGTATCTAGCGGTCAAGAGCAGACCACGACGACTATCAATAGCATAATGACGATGGATATTCTTGAATTTCCTCCCCACTTTCCACCAACTGACAAATGGAAGAAATTTTTCATCGGTGTCCGATGGTTGGGGCCGGACCTATCATTTTTTAAAACGCTAAAAGAACTTCAGGCGAACCGAACCGCTGCTGATATGTCCCAGTGGGGAGGTGGTGAGCGTCAGATTTTGGCAGAAAAAATATCCCAGATATTGCACGTGCAGCTTGGTTGGCGTTCTGCCTTGTTCATTCCCCAGGATATCGCGATGGTTGCCTTTCATGGTCCTCGCTTCGACTTCAGTGACCCTGATGCCGCCTTTGATGATATTGTTGAAATGCTAGAGCGAGACTACTCGTTGAGTCCCCCAAGTTCATTTTGGGAATCTATGGGGGATGCGACACTCGGGCAGCTGGTAGATGGCTTGCTTACACTTCGGTGACGGAGTTCGGCCAGAAGCAGACCTAGACGGACATGAAAAGTAGTAACCTCTTCGGAGCAATAATGCCTTCCCCAAAAATCAATGAAAGTACACAACGCGAATGGCGTGAGCTCGGGTTCTTTTACGAACGAAACGATGAGGCCAAAGAATGGCGGCTCCAAGGTTCCAAGATAGGTCTTAGACGATTTTCTGCCGCCATGCGGGCGTATGCAGAAAAGCCTGAAAATGAATTAGTGTCGGAGCATGAACACTTCGGGCCGTACATGTATCTTGAACTTGGAACATGGCAGCATTCGGAAATCACCGACCATTGGATTGCCGGACCATTGAAAGAGATAGCGGCGCTGGCTGATACTATGGACATTTGCCTAAACTCCGCATCTGTTGGCGATTGCATTTTTCTTCGCGCCGCATTCGCGCCAACAGCACCTTACGAGCTTGTGCTAGAAGTTCGTGATGGTACATTCGACCCTGCAACGGCTGACACAGAGTGCTGGTAGCGGCCAAAACCGGACCGACAACTTACCAAAGGAAACGAATGCCACAATTATTTTCTGAGGACAGACTCGATGCTTGGTATGACGGCTCGGCCGTATGTGTCATTGCTGTAGGAACTCACGGGGACCCACTTGACCTAGGTGAAGCGGAGGTCAAGGCCCTTATTGCCAAGCTTGAACTCTGCTTGAAAAAATATCAGCAAGATTAGCCGCCATCGGCCAAGAACGGCCGCTGGTTAACGTTAAAAATTCAATTAAAACTTTATTGACTTTCTGCAATGCTAAAAATGCGCGCTTACAAGTTGGCACTACTATTTATGGCATCTTACTCGCTTAGTGGTTGTTTTGGTGCCGGCACCGTTACTGAGAAGACTCTGGGTTGGTATGATAATGATGCTGGGAATATGGCACTTTGCCCTACCAGTTACGAAAAAATGATTATCGCCTGTGAAAATAAGTCACTTCCGAATCAGACTGGCGCCAAAAACATTAAACCAGATACACTCATCAGGATGTGGGGGGCACCCAATAGCGAGAACGTCATAAATGGAGTTCGCACATTGACCTATCGTCATGGCCTCGCGTGGCGCGGCCTTACAGTATTCGTAATTTTGCCGATACCTCTTCTATTGCCAATGGGTTACAACAGCGCGAAATTTTCCTTCAATAATGAAAATTTGGTTCATGTAGAATATACGTATAATGAACTCGATGCGACAGTTTGCGGTCTTCATAGTGAAGGGCCTGATGGTGTTGGGTGTGTCACCCATTGGCATTGATGTTTGAACGCTAGACTGGCGACATTCACATTGCCTGGGTACCCCGGTAAGTCGGCGTCTGCATTGTTGCGCTTTCTACCTTTAGCGAAATGGTGACAACCGGCCAGTTGCAGACAGAGGGTGGCTGACCTGCACACCTAGCCACGGAGACTGAAACCCTGCAAGGAGCGTAAGTGGATTTCGCGGAACTAGCTTTTAGAAGAATTGATGAGCACCGGCTAAAAGTTGACGCCTATGTTGATTGGGCAAATGAATTGCTTGAAGGCGGTTGTGACGTTCCCAGCATTTGGGAGTTGGCGGCCTACCGCTGGGATGCCTATATCGATCCTGATCAAGTTGAACGGTTATTTCTTTCATGCGTAGGCGACCTGGGGCTCGAATTGCCGAGCGACTGGTACGTCGCTCTTTGCGCATATTCCAGCATATTATGCGAGCGAATGTTGCATGGTATTACTCAACCATGGGACTGCTTGATTGAAATGTTGACTATCGCAGACGATCATAATGAGCCGTATATCCATTGGGTTTGGATAGACCTTTCACGTGACTTTGAGCCGATAGAACGTAGAAGGCCAGACTACATTTGCTTTAATGGCAGATTGGACCTTAAGAAATCCGATGACTGCATACGCACGGTCGCGCAGCAGTTCATCGCCCTTTGCACTTTACCTCTCCCCGAGAAATTCCCATGGGTCTGGCAATGTCAGGAATGCGGTGCGGTTGGCGAGGAGAGTACTTTTACCGACACAAAGGCTTGTACGTGTACAAAGTGTGGAACTGCTTTTGCAATGAAAAACATGCGCTTCTTCGAGCATCGAGATGAACTTGTTAGGCGCAGCGCGACGAAGTGAGCTGGGTCCACGGCTGGCGTGACCATGTTATCAATGACCGAACCAATGTCAGCAACGCTGCGGCTGCGTCAACGACGTGACCGAGTACAATCGGCCAGCAACGGACGGTTGAAGCACAAGAAAAGAACAGCTACATATGAGCACAACTACCTCGCAATTTGATCGAGCCATGGCAATGTGGCGGGAGCTTGACTTTCCAATCGTTGAACAGAAAGATTCTACGTTGCAATTCGTAGAGGATTTAGCTGCGATGTATAGTAATGGTGCCGTTATCCATAAGTCGTTCGGTGTCCCAGACCATCCGGATTTTGCAGCTTTCATAGATACCGGAGCTCTTCACTCAACTTACTTTTTTGAGCGCTTTTGGCAGACGAAATCGGTAGCCAGTGCATTTCCCCAATCGCTCAATGACGTCAGATTGTTGTCACCCGAAACCTTCAATTGGATTCACCCAGTCGAGCTGCCAGGATCGCTGGCCCGTGCACTTTTAAGAGGTGGTGCTTACACTTCAAAGCGCATGCCTGCACGAGATGCAATGGCAATTGCAGCTCAAGCGGCGGAGTCTCTTTTGAGAGGAGATTTTGATCACCCACAAGTTTTTGTTTCGCAGTTGCCGTGGGCCTCATTCTTCTGCGATGTGGCGTGGGACTATACATGGCTTATTATTCGACCAAAAGACAAGCGGATCGAAGTAATAATTGCAACCGACACCGATTAGTTTGATGCTACGGGCATTGTGACCCGAAACGGCCAGAAGCAGCCCCAAAACACGTCACGAAAATCTTCATGGAACCTGTAACACAATTTACTGCTGAGTTATCCTTTCATTTTAGAGAGCACGGTGCTGACCGGCAGCAGCGATTCGTTTTTGGCGAAAACCTGCATAGACGTGTGCCGATGAAAATGGATGGCGTTGATGGCCTCAACACAGTCGGAATGTGGACAGAAGCCGCGCAAGGATTTCAAAAGCATGACTCGACTACGGTTCGATGTGTTGTGCTTGCACCAGAACTTTTCGTTGACGTGGTGAAGCCAGGCGTAAAGTTTGAGCTTTGGGACGGCGGCTTCTTCGCTTGCGGAAAAGTTATTGAGCTAATTGAGGCGGGATGGCGGAAACTTTGAGTACACGGCCTAGCCGCCCTGTAACGGCCAAGACCGGACGTCACCACTAAATTAAATACGCTATGCCTAACCCTTTCATTGACCTCGCCACGTCGAAGAACTTCCGAATCTCGCATGAATACGAGACCGTGTGGCTGTTCCGAGATAGCCATTCGAGAGTCGTTATTGGTGATTTCTACGGCGATCCAATCGTTGCGATAATCGATGCTGAAGAACGATGGTGTGCCGTGGGTGGGTGCGGCTTGATCGTGTACTTGTTGGATGCACCGTTCAAGCCTTACGAGTACGATCAATGCTCCAGTCAATATCTCGAAGCTGGGCGCACGAAGCAAGATCAGTGGTGGGTAGAATCAATTGAACAAACAGGTCCGTTTTCCATTTGCGTAAAATGTGACAACGGAATTCAGCATAACCTTCAGCTTCACCGGGTACCTGACAGTGATGCTGAACTGGCAGGCTAAGGCCATAGACAGAAAGCGGCCAAAAGCATACGGCCGGAATGAGCCGCCGGAGCAACTTCTGGCTCTGCGAGCAGTGTCTCCTGCTGTACTACCGGGCTGAATTCCGGCGGTCACCGTGAGTACTGCTGGCCGCAACGATTGTTTGTGAAGATGATATTGCCGATGAAACCGTTTAAATTATTCATTAGTACAGGAGTTGTCTTGGCGCTGCTGCACATTAGCGCCTTTGGTCAGAATATTGTGAACAATACAGAAGTCGACCGTTTTCTAACTAACAGCGGCATGAAGATGGTTGTGGTGAACGGTCACAAAATGGCGGTTTCGCGGGCGTTTCGTCAAGGTCAACTAACCAAAGCTTCCGCTGATTGCTTTCGCTCGGATGAGGTCGTTGCTAGCTATATCCAGGAGGTACTGCTTCCGTTGATAGGAAATAATTTTAAAAATCCGGAAGATTTGAAAGCCGCAATCAACTTCAACGAGACGACTACCGGGATAAAGATTGCCAAGTATGTTGTGCTTGCACAAGAAAAGGCTCTCACTAGTTTCGAGCGTGGTGAAAATCTACCACCCTTAACGCCGATGCAGCTCTCTCAACAAGAAAAGGAAGAAATTGAACGTTGGGAGGCCTCGTCGCATTTCGTTGCAGTACGCCAGTTGGAAACAGTTATGAGGAACACGCGCTCTACGCCTGAACATAACTTGTGGCTGGCATCCAATTTAGCCAAGTGTTCCAATAAATGATGGCAGCCGTGGGCAGCGTCTGCAACGGGGCGAAAGCGGACCCAGCATTTGTAATGAAATTTATGTTGGTTTTTGGATTTTTAAAATTTTGATATGCGCCAGATATTTTATCTGCCTAATCAGTTCTGGTACTTTCTTATAGTTTTAACTAAAATAAATAAGGCGTCCAAGAGCGAGAATTTCCGCCTTTATTCGAGGGAGCACTTGAGGGGGCAGCTCCTTGTGGACCCAGCCCAAAGCTTGGATTCATCACGCTTCCAAGCCGATTTTCGATTCAGGCTCGGAGCACCAAATGAATGTTCTTTGGCGTCCACGGACGTACACTAAACCCGCGCCTCCTCCGGATAGCGCGGGTTTTTTGTATTTAAATGTTAAGAAGTCAGTTCGCGTCCACATCCTCGGATCCCGGCACAAGCGCGGGTACGTCAGGCACTTGGTTAGTTCAAGCAATCGGCCATCACGCCGTAAGGAGGGCAGGTCGGACGTCCGGATGGCGTTTGACGTGGCAGATTGCGGGAACTGACCACGATCCCCAAATGAGGTTGTACGACGCAGTCAAATGCGTGCTACTGTGAATCGCCATATCGGCGAGCGAGGTCACAAAATGAAAAGAAGTTCGTATTGGGTAAGACTGGGCGATGTCGCGGTAGACTGCTCGAAAATATCGGCATTTCGCAAAGTCGTCGCTACATCAGAAGGATTTCAAATGGAGCTTTTGATAGAAGGTGCATCATTGAAGCTTCATATTCTGCATGAGGATGCGGAACAACTTGAAGCCTATTGTTCAATTTCAATCGGCTCCTTGGCCGATGCGCACAGAAGCCGTCCCAAACGCATTAACGCTGCCACGCTGGCACGCGCCAATCTTCCGCGATAGCGCCTTGGCACGGGCGTTGTCTTGACTACTGTCTTGGTAGCTGTGTCAGGCAGGTATCCGCAGCACTGACCGGTTGATTTCCGGTCTGTCGGCCATTGGTAGGTGCCGGGGATTTTGCTGACACCTTCAATGATTGTGTTTTCTTCGAGATCCTTTTTTCAAAAGCAGCTCGCTGCCGGTAGCTGGCATGATAACGACATGCGCTACGCCAAGGTATAATCCCGCGCTCATTCCCTTGCCCGGTCCGGTTCGTCACGATACAGCCCGGCGGGCACTATCCCTGACTTCCCATGCCTGCTTCGCTTCCGCGTATTACTCCGGGCGACACGTCTTCCGTGCCGCCGTCCGCCGTCGCTCCTTTAAAGCATGCGGCGTTCCGCATGCTGTGGTGCGCCTGGCTGACCGCCAATGTCTGCATGTGGATGAACGATGTCGCCATCGCGTGGATGATGACCTCGCTCACCGCGTCGCCGGTCATGGTGGCGTTGGTGCAGACCGCGTCGACCCTGCCGGTTTTCCTGCTCGGCTTGCCTTGCGGAGCGTTGGCCGACATGGTGGACCGGCGCCGCTACCTCATCCTCACCCAGTGCTGGGTGGCGGCGGTGGCGTTGCTGCTGTGGCTGGCGATCATGTCCGGGATGACCTCGCCTGCGCTGCTGCTGGGACTGACCTTCGCCAACGGCATCGGCCTGGCCATGCGCTGGCCGGTGTTTGCCGCCATCGTGCCTGACCTGGTGCCGCGCGCGCAATTGCCGGCGGCGCTAGCGCTCAACGGTGTCTCCATGAATGCCTCGCGCATCATTGGTCCGCTGGTGGCCGGCGCGCTGATCGCCACTGCCGGCACGGCCTGGGTCTTCGCACTCAATGCCGCGCTGTCGACGCTGGCCGCGCTGCTCATCATGCGCTGGCGATATACCCAGGCGCCCATCCTGGCGGACCAGCAGCGCCTGTCCGCCGCGATGCTTGACGGCGTGCGCTTCGCCATGCAGTCCGCGCCGCTGAGGGCGGTACTGCTGCGCATATTCCTGTTCTTCTTTCACTCGACCGCACTGCTGGCGCTGTTGCCGCTGGTGGCCCGTGACTTTCAAGATGGCGGCACCGGAACCTTCACTATTCTGCTGGCCTGTATGGGGGGCGGCACCGTGGTTGCGGCGCTATTCCTGCCTCGCTGGCGCCAATCGATGTCACGTGAGATGCTAGCGCTACGCGGCGCCTTGGTGCTGTCGGCCGCAATGTGCGGCGTGGCATTTTCCACTCACGTTTATTTTGCCGCGCCCATCATGTTTGTGGCAGGCATGGCCTGGATCGCGACCGCCAACGCGCTGATCGTGTCGGTGCAGCTGGCGTTGCCCGACTGGGTGCGGGCGCGCGGCATGGCGATGTATCAGATGGCCATCATGGGCGCGAGCGCGGCCGGCGCCGCCTTGTGGGGCCAGGTCGCGGCGCTCGGCGGCCTGCGAACCAGTCTGGTCTGCGCGGCCGTCTCGTCCGCGGCGGCCATGCTGTTGGCGCACCGGCTCCGCGCTGATCGCACCTAACGTTTTAGGCCTCAGGCCACCCGGCGCCACGTTGCGCGCCGGCTCTCCACATCGATACCACCTACCAGGAAGCTTCCCCCATGAGCAACAGCACCTACGACAACACTGCAGGCGCGCCAGTTGTGGCGACCCCGTCACGCGGCCAGCGCGCCATGTGGTTCTTGTGGAATTTGAATCCCGACGGCGCGGAGTACGGTCTGCCGATGGCATGGACCATCCGCAGCCCGCTCAATGTCGCCGCGCTCGAAGCGGCCCTGCACGACCTGGTCCAGCGCCACGCCGTCCTGCGCACCAGCTACGCCGCGCCGCACGGCGAAATGGTGCAGCTGATCCATCCGCAGGGACGCGCCGGCTTTCAGCAGATCGATGCCGCAGGATGGGACGCGCAGCGGCTGCACGCGCGGCTGACCGAGGCGGCGCATCTGCCGTTCGACCTGAAGAACGGTCCGGTGTTCCGCTGCCACCTGTTTTCCGGCAGCGACAACGAGCATGTGCTGCTGTTCAACAGCCATCACATCGCGACGGACACCTGGTCGCTGATCATCATGATGGACGAATTGGGCGTGCTGTATCGCGACCGCGTTGCCGGGCAGGCGTCCGCGCCGGCGCCGGACGGGCTGTCGTACACCGACTACGTCGCCTGGCAGAGCGAGCTGCTGGCGTCGCCGCGCGGCGACGAGCACTGGACCTACTGGCAAGCGCAACTGGCCGCCCCGGCGCACTTGGACTTGCCGACCGACCGTCCCCGTCCGCCGGTGCAGCGCCACGCCGGCGCCGGCCACGCGTTCCAGCTGAGCGAGGAACTGACCCGGCAAGTGCGGGCCCTTGCCAAACAGGAGGACGTGACGTTTTACACGGTGCTGCTGGCGGCGTTCTACGCGGTGCTGTACCGCTACACCGGACAGGACGACCTGGCCGTCGGCTCGCCGCGCTTCGGCCGGCCGCCGCAGGGCTACGAGCGCGCCGTCGGCTACTTCGCCAGTCCGTGCGCGCTGCGCGTCCATGTGGCCGGCGACACCCCGTTCGCTCAGTTCCTGCATCAGGTGCGGGAGGTGCTGGTCGGCGCCAAGGACCACCAGGATTTCCCTTTCCCCTTGCTGGTGGAGCGCCTGGGCTTGCCGCGCGATCTGAGCCGCAGCCCGGTGTTCCAGGTCGCCTTCACCTACCAGAAATCGCAGCTGTCGCACATGCAGGGCGTGGCGGCGGCGCGGATGGGCCTGGCCGGCGCCAGCCTGGACCTGTCTGGCCTGCGACTCGACTCCTATCCGCTGGAACTGCGCAGCGTCAAGTTCGACCTCGACTTCGTGGTGGAGGAGGTGGACGGCTCGCTGCGCGGCGTGTGCTGGTACAACACCGATCTGTGGGACCCGGAGAGCGTGGCCTATCTGGTCGAGCATTTCCAGACCCTGCTGCTCGGCGCCACCCACGCGCCCGAGGTCGCGCTGGACCGGCTGCCGATGCTGACGGAGAACGAGCAGCGCATCCGCGCCGAGCACAACGACACCGACGCGCCGTTTCCGCAAGCCTGCGCCCATCGCCAGTTCGAACAGTGGGCGGCGCGCACGCCATCGGCCCCGGCGCTGCGTTACGGCGACGACGCCATGTCCTATGAGGAGCTCAACCGGCGCGCCAATCGCCTGGCCCATCACTTGCGCGGGCTGGGCCTGCAGCGCGGACAACTGGTCGGCCTGAGCATGGAACGTGGGCAGCCCGAACTGGTGATCGGCGTGCTGGCCATACTGAAAGCCGGCGGCGCCTATCTGCCGCTGGATCCGGAGTATCCGCAAGACCGGCTGGCCTACATGCTGGAAGACGCCGGCGTCGTCTTGCTGCTGACCCAGGCCGCCTTGCACGCGCGCCTGCCGGCCGGCGCCGCGCGGCTGGTGTGCGTCGACGCCGACCAGGCCGCCATTGCGGACGCGGCGGACGACAATCCGCAGTCCAGCCCGGCGCCGACCGACCTGGCCTATGTGATCTACACGTCGGGCTCCACCGGACGTCCCAAAGGGGTGATGCTGGAACATCAAGGCCTGTCGAATCTGGCGCACGCCATGATGGACGGCTTCCAGGTGGCGCCGGACAGCCGGGTGCTGCAGTTCGCCTCGTTCAGCTTCGACGCCTCGGTCAGCGAGATCTTCGTCGCGCTGTGCGCCGGCGCCAGTCTGTGCCTGGCGCCGAAAATGGACTTGATCCCGGGCGCCGCGCTGGTCCGTACCATCAACCGGCATGGCGTCTCGGTGGTCACGCTGCCGCCGTCGGTGCTGGCGTTGCTGCAGCCGGCCGACTTGCCGACGCTGAAGACGGTGATCACGGCGGGCGAGGCCTGCGGCCTGGAACTGGTCAGGCGCTGGAGCGCCGCAGTCCGCTTCATCAACGCCTACGGCCCGACCGAGGCGACGGTGTGCGCGACGATGGCCGTGCTGCCGCCGGAGACGCAGTGCGTGAGCATCGGCCGGCCGCTGGCCAACACCCGGCTGTATGTGCTGGATCCGCTGCTGCAGCCGGTGCCGCGCGGCGTCGCCGGCGAGCTGTATATCGCCGGCATCGGCCTGGCGCGCGGCTATCTCGGCCGCCCCGACCTGACCGCCGAGCGCTTTGTCGCCAACCCGTTCGGCTCCCCCGGCGAACGCATGTACAAGACCGGCGACCTGGCCCGTTATCTGCAGGACGGCAACCTCGAGTTCCTGGGCCGCCTCGACCATCAGGTCAAGATACGCGGCTTCCGCATCGAACTGGGCGAACTCGAGGCCGTCATCGGCGAGCATCCCGGCATCCGCGACACGCTGGTGCTGGCGCGGCGCGAAGCGAACAACGACCAGCGCCTGGTGGCCTACGCGATTGCCCGCGACGGCGCGGTCGTCACCGGCGCCGACCTGCGCGCCCACATGCAGGGCAAGCTGCCGGACTTCATGGTGCCGGCCGCGTTCCAATTCCTCGACGCCTGGCCGATGACGCCCAACGGCAAGATCGACCGGCGCGCGCTGCCGGCGCCCGCCGGCCGCTCCGCCGACGCCGGCATCGCGCCGCCGCGCGACCAACTGGAGCAGCAGATCGCCGCCATCTGGCAAGCGGTGCTGAACCTGACGGCGGTCGGCATCGACGACAGCTTCTTCGACGTCGGCGGCCATTCGATGAGCATCGTCGAGGTCGAGGTGCTGCTGGAGGAGAAGCTGGGCCTCACCGTGCCGACCATGGACCTGTTCCGCTTCCCGACCATCCGCGCGCTGGCCAATCACCTGCGCACCGCGCTGAGCCAAGGGCAGGACCTGGATGCGCAATCCCGCGAACATCTGCATGCCGCGCCGCCAACCGCGCCCGGCGCGCCGGCCGGCACTGAAATCGCCATCGTCGGCATGGCCGGCAAGTTTCCCGGCGCCGCCAACGTGGCGGAATTCTGGCGCAATCTGCGCGCCGGCGCCGAGTCCATCACTGAGCTGACGGACCAGCAGTTGCTCGACGCGGGCGTCGACCCGCAGCTGCTGCGCGAGCCGCGCTACGTCAAACGCAAGGGCATCCTGGACGACGTGGCCTGTTTCGACGCGCCGTTCTTCGGCTATCCGCCGCGCGAGGCGCAGCTGATGGATCCGCAGCAGCGCCTGTTCCTGGAACTGGGCTGGCAGGCGCTGGAGCATGCGGGCTACGGCGGCGCAGCCGATTGCGGCCGTGTCGGCGTGATCGGCGGTGTCGGCCGGGCGGGGTATCTGCAGCATTTCCTTGACGTCCGTCCCGAGTCCGCCGCCGAACTGTTCCAGACCACCATCTTGAACGAGAAGGACTTCCTGTCCACCCGCCTGGCCCACAAGCTGAACCTGCGCGGCCCCGCGCTGACGGTGCAGACCGCGTGTTCGACCTCGCTGGTGGCGGTGCACCTCGCCTGCCAGCAGCTGCTGCAGGGCGACTGCGACGTGATGCTGGCCGGCGGAGTCTCGATCGAGGTGCCGCACGCGACCGGCTATCTCTACCAGGAAGGCCACATCCTGTCACCGGACGGCCGCTGCCGGGCGTTCGACGCCGGCGCCGGCGGCACGGTGCGCGGCAGCGGCGGGGCGCTGGTCGTGCTCAAGCGCTTGAGCGACGCGCAGCGCGACGGCGATACCGTTTGGGCCGTGATCAAGGGTTCGGCCATCAACAACGACGGCAACGGCAAGGTCGGCTTCACGGCGCCGAGCGTGGACGGGCAGGCCGACGTGATCGGCCAGGCGCTGCGCCGGGCCGGCGTCGATGCGCGCAGCATCGGCCTGGTCGAGGCGCATGGCACCGCCACGCCGCTGGGCGATCCGATCGAGGTCGCCGCGCTGACCCAGGCCTACCGCCGCTACACGGCCGAGCGGGAATATTGCCTGCTGGGTTCGGCCAAGGCACATGTCGGCCACCTCGACACGGCGGCCGGCGTCACCGGCTTGATCAAGGCGGTGCTGGCGCTGCACCACGGCGAGGTGCCGGCCATGCCGCACTTCCAGTCGCCCAATCCCAAGCTGGCGCTGGAGCGCAGCCCGTTCCGCATCAACACCGCGCTGGCGCCCTGGCCGGTATCGGACCTGCCGCGCCGTGCGGCGGTGAGCTCGTTTGGCATCGGCGGCACCAACGCCCACCTCATCCTGGAGCAGGCGCCGCCGGCCCTGCCCACGGCGGCCGGGCTGCCGCATCAACTGCTGACGCTGTCGGCCAAGTCGGCCACGGCGCTGGACGCGATGAGCCGCAATCTGGCGGACTATCTGCGCGATCATCCCCAGGCCGACCTGGCCGATGTCGCCTACACGCTGCAAGCCGGGCGCGCGCCGCTGCCGCAGCGGCTCGCCGTGGTGGGCGCCGATGCGGCCAGTGCGGCGGCGATGCTGGCGTCGGCATCCGCGCATCCCGCGTCGGCGGCGATGGCGGACGGCGCCGCGCGGGTGGTTTTCCTGTTCCCCGGCCAAGGGCTGCAACAAGTCAACATGGGACGCGGCCTGTACGAGTCGCTGCCCGAATTCCGCGCCGAGGTGGATGCCTGCGCCGAGCTGCTGTGGCCGGTACTGGGCCTCGATCTGCGCACCTTGCTGTATCCCGCGCCGGAGGCCGAGCAAGATGCGGCGCGGCAGCTGGCGCAGACGGCGATCACGCAGCCCGCCATGTTCGTGGTGGAGTATGCGCTGGCCCGCCAGCTGATGCACTGGGGCGTGCGGCCGCACGCCATGATGGGACACAGCCTGGGTGAATACGTGGCGGCCTGCCTGGCCGGCGTGATGTCGCTGGCCGACGCGCTGACGCTGGTCGCCGCGCGCGGCCAGCTGGTGCAAAGCCTGCCCGCCGGCGCGATGCTGGCGGTCGAGGCCAGCCCCGCGCAGGTGCAACCCTTGCTCGGCGCCGGGGTGGACCTGGCGGTGGTCAACGGCCCGCGCGCCTGCGTGCTGGCCGGGACGATGGAAGCGATCGAAGCGCTGTCGGCCCCGCTGGCGGAGGCCGGCTTGCGCAGCAAGCGCGTGCCGACCTCGCACGCTTTCCATTCCGCCATGCTCGCCCCCATCCTGGACCAGTTCAGGGCGCGGCTGGGTGAGGTGGCGCTGCACGCGCCGCAGATTCCTTACATCACCAACGTGACGGGATCGTGGGTCACTGCGGAGCAGGCCACCAGCGCCGACCACTGGGTACGGCATATGCGCCAGACCGTGTGCTTTGCGCAAGGGCTGGAGCTGTTGCTGGAGACGCCGGACGGCATCTATCTGGAGACCGGTCCGGGGCAGACCTTCAGCGCCATCCTGCAGCGCCATCCCGGCAAGCAGAACGTGCGCTTTGCCGGGCCGACGCTGGCCGGCGTCACGCAGCCATCCGACTGTGCCGCCTTGCTGGCCGCGCTGGGGCAGCTCTGGTGCAACGGTGTCGCGCCCGATTGGCGGCGCTTGCACGAGCACGCGGCGCGGCGCCGCATCGCCTTGCCGGCGTATCCGTTCGACCGTTATCGCTATTGGCCCGAAGCGCGCCAAGCCACGACGTCGTCCGCCACGCGTTTCGCGGCCGTGACGCGCGTCGAAGCGGCATCCGCGCCGGCGCCGGCGTCTTCGCCTGCGCGCCAGCTGGCGCCGCGCGACGCGTTTGAACTGGAAGTGGGCAAGGTGTTCGCGGAGATATTGGGCGTGGACGAGCTCGCGCTTGACGACAATTTCTTCGAACTGGGCGGCAGCTCGCTGTCGTCGCTGAACGTCATTCTGCGGCTGGAGCGGAGCTTTGATTGCAGCTTGTCCAGCGCGGTCTTGCTGGAGCATCCGACGGTCGAAAGCCTGGCCCAGGCGCTGCGTTCCGGTAGCGCGACGGGCGGCTCACGCCTGGTCGGCATGCGCACCAGCGGCAGTCGCGCGCCGCTGTTCTGCATCCATCCGTATGGCGGCCACACCATGGGCTATGTCGAGCTGACGCGCTGTCTTGGCGCCGATCAGCCGGTGTACGGCGTCCAGGCCCGTGGCTTGCAGGGCGAGGAGGCGCCGTTGGACAGGATCGAGGACATGGCGGCGGACTATATTGCCTTGATCAAGACACGGCAGGCGAGCGGACCCTACCATTTGGCAGGCCATTCGATGGGCGGATGCATCGCGTATGAGATGGCGAGGCAGCTGCGGCAGGCCGGCGACGAAGTCGCGCTGCTGGCGCTGATCGATTCGCGCGCGCAGAACGCCAGCGCGCAGCCGCTGTATCGCAACGGCGCGTATGGCCAGCTGGCCGGCACGGACTGGCTGCATGACGATGTGGTGCTGCTGGGTATTCTGCTGCCGCGTTTGCCCATGGATTGGGAGCAGTTGCGCGGCGTGGCGGCGCATGAACAGTGGTCGCATGTGCTGGAGGCGGCCACGCGGCAGGGACTGCTGCCGCCAGAGGCCGGGGTGGGGCAGGTGCGGCAGATGCTCGCCGTGGCCCAAGCCAACGATACCGCGCTGCGCGCTTATCAGCCGCCGTGCGGCGATGGCGATACGGCGGTATTGCTGTTTTGCGGCACGGAGGGTTTTGCCCAGCAATTTGGCGAGCCCGAACTGGGCTGGCGCGAGCTGGCCTCGCACGGGCTGGAAGTCGTGACGATCCCGGGAAATCACCACACCGTCATGTTGGGAGCAAGCGTGGCGGCGATCGCCGAACGGCTGGCGGAGGGCTTGAACGCGCGAACCTGCTGACCGCCCAACTGCGCAATATGTACTTCGCACCGGACGGCAAATCCGCCCGCGCTCAGCTCGTCGCCGTAAGCTGCATCGCCATCGGTCCGGCGACCTGGTCGCCCACGAAGACGTAGGCCTGGTACGCGCCGGCATCCAGCCCCGGCAGCGCGTCGCGCACGTCGAGCGCCAGCGAGACGTCGATCCGGTCGCCCAGCTCGTTCATCGGCGCCGGGATCGTCGCGACGTGGGGCCGCGGGTCGTCAAGCCGCAGCAGCACGAGGTTTACGGGATACAGGCGCAGCGCGTCCGCGGGCAGCGTGAACTGGCCTGCGGGCAAGCGGAAGGCGGCTTGCAGCAGGGCGCCGTCGACCCGGCACGACGGACGGTCGGCGGCCCGCAGCCGGCCCGGATGCACGAAGGCCGCCGCCGCCATCGGCGTCGGTGGGCCGCGGCGATCGCCGCTCTGCCGCACGTCGAACGCGACCGTGTTGGAGCGGCGATCGTAGACGATCGCGGTGGCGGTGTAGCGTCCGTCGGGCCACCGGTTCTCGAAAAGTTGCGCCAGGTCGAGGGCCCGCAGCGAGTTGGTCACGACCCAGAAGTCGTGCTCGGGCGGCGGCCCGGTGCGCGACGGCGTCGGGATCTCGGCGCTGTTGCCGCGCACCAGCGGTTGCGGGCTCATCAGCAAGGCCCCGGTGGACAGGTCGACGCAGAAGAGGTGCAGGTTGCCGTTGAAATCGACCTCCCATTGCCGCTTGTCCGTGGCGCGGGACGCCAGCAGCACCGGCAGGCCGGGTTGCTCTTGCCGGTCGAAGCCGGGCGGCGCGCCCAGCGCCAGCGCCGACAGCGCCTGCGGCCCGGGTTCCAGCTCGGTGTCGTCCATCGCGGCCAGCCTGCGCTGCAGCGCGTCGAACGCCGGCTCGCCGGCGGCGGGCAGCGGAACTCGGCGCAGTTCGGATTCCGCGTGGGCCTGAGCGTCTTGGGTCATGGCTTGAACCTCGAGATGTCCTGCAGCCGCAGGTAGTGGTCGCAGACCGGGCAGATCCGGACGCCGTTGATCGCCGAGTGGCACATGACGCACGCGGCGGCGGCATAGCCACAGTGGTCGCCGTTCTGGGCGTAGTGGTGAGGATGCTTGGGTGCGCCGCTGGTCGCAGCGGACGGCACCTGCCACAACGCGTGGAAGACCTCGTGCATCAGGGTCTTCTTGAACCCGCTGGGATCGGCGGCATGGGCGGGTTCGATGCGTGCGGCCAGGTGCTTCGCCGGGGTGTAGTACGTGCCGCACCAGGAGGTCACCGCCTGCAGTTGGAGGTTGTCGAGGCGCGCGTGGGTGGTGCCGGCAGGAAGGACGGCGGGAAGGTGGACCTCGACGTTATTGCGATTGGCGCCGCGGGTGGTATTGATCACGATCTGGGCGTCGGTGATCGCGGTCGGAGCCAGGCTGGTATAGCTCCCGGCCGGGGTCAGCTCATAGAACTTCATCAAGCCGCCGGCAACCAGGGGAACCCCGTTTATGGTCGGCTTGACGATCTTGTGGCTCATCGTGGCCGTGAACGGAAAGGCCGCGATCGGCATGGCGTTGGTCGACACCCCGCCCGTCAGGCCGTCGCTGACGAGCATGATGTCGCAGGCGATGACCGGCAGCTTCAGCGGTTTGTCGGCCTCGTGCACCACGGCGTCGAAGAATTCGCCGACGTTGTCATCGCCGACGACCAGGCCGTCGCTCATGTCGCCCGCGAAGCCCAGCATGTAGCGCGGGTAGATCGCGCGCCGGCTCACGGTATTGCCCTGGGGCGTGGGGGTGCCGGCGGCCACCGACGTGTCGACGCGGCTGGCGGGAAACGCGATGGGCGTGCTGGCGACGGCCGTGACGCCGAAGTTCTCGAACTCGGCCATCGGTGCGGCCACGTTGGCCTGGACGACGCCCGGCACCTGGACCTCCTGGTACCAGAACTTGCGCCAGACCGTTACCGCGTGGGCCGAGAACACCGGCTTGCGCTTTTGCAGGTGGACATGGCCGGCCACGTATTTCGCCAGGTGGGCGTCCTCGGCGAGGTAGGCGGCCGGCTGGAATTTGTCGCCGCCGTAGCGCGACAGCCGCAATTCCTGCTCGGCGTAGCCGGTGTCGTTGGTCGTCTGGCTCAGGTGCAGCACGTTCTTGCGGTCGGCCTTGTCCAGGTGCTTGACGTCGGCGTGAAGGTCTTTGAATATCCACTTGCCGCCGACAATGTTCTGTCCCCACTTGTCAGCGGCCAGGTTGCCGGCGTCGGGCGCCAGCGCGAAGTGGATCTTGACGTTCTTGAACGGCTTGCTCAGCTTCGCGCCTATCGTCAGCAGGCGGCCGGCGGGATCCGCCTTGAGGTTGATGTAGAACCGCTGCGTGCCGCTGTCCCAGGCCTCCGGGGCCGAGCCGGCGGGCGCCGGCGCGACATAGGCCAGCTTTACCTCGTCGATCTTCAACACGGTGAGGCGCACCCAGTCGCCGTTGCGCTTCGGCGTCTTGGCCAGCCCGCCGATGGCGCGGTCGATGCCGGCCTCGATGCGCAGGTCGCACACCTGGTCCGTGGGGGTGTCACCCTGCACCCAGAACGTCACGTCGTTCAGCGCCAGCGCCGACAGCTTGGCCCGCGGGCTCGCCACCGTCGAGCCGCCGACCTCGCTGTCGTGGAAGGAGACGGTGCCGCTGCCCGGGCCGGCCGGCGCATCGCCGTGGAAGTCGCCCGGCGTGACGTCGGCGGGGGTAGCCTTCCACGCGAAGCCGAGCACGCTCGACAACGCCAGTTCGTGGTCCGCGGCGGCCGCCGGCAAGTGGGCGGGATCGATCTTGGCGCACACCAGCTTGGCGCGCCCGAAATTCTCGCCATCCTGGACGTGGAGCAAGCGGCCCGGGGCCGCGGCATCGGTGGCGGAGGGCACGCCGGTCTTGTCGGCGTCGCTCATCACGATTTGCGGCGGCCAGGCGGCGGCGTGCAGGTCGTCGTGGTATGTCGTCGGCGGCTCGGTGTCCGGATCGACCTGGAGGGCGGTCAGCGCGGCCGCGTCCTGCTGGTGCATCTTCAGCTCGACACGGAGGACGCCCAGTTCCTGCTCCGGCGTCGGATTGTCGTCGAGTACGACGAAACGGTCGGCGGGGTCGAGCAGTGTCAGCTTGAGCTTGATGAGTCCGGGCGCCTTGCCGCGCAGGTAGAGCAGGCAAGGCTGGGCTTGCGTCAGTTGGGTGTGGGTCAGGTCGCCGGCCAGCGGCTGCAGGCAGGCCTCGTCCAGGAAGGCGTCGGCCTTGCCGGCGAGCCCCTCCAGCTTGGCGCCCTTCGTGTACGGATGCGCCGGGTTGGTCTCGGTGAACGACAGCTCGACGCGCGTCGGCGCGGCGAGGATAGGCTTCTCGTTCGGAGCCTGCTGTTGGTGGCGTGCGCGTTCCTCCAGCACCACGTGATATTCCAGCTCGAGCTTCGGCTTGACGAGGTTGACCGTTTCCACGGTCACCAGCATGGCGGGGTTCGGCCCGGGTTTCAGCGTCACCTCCAGCGCGGTGGCGAAGTCGTGCGTCGTGACGTATTGTTTGGCGTCGGCGGCCTTCAGCGCGCTGACCTTCACCTGATACTTCCCGGGCGTGACGAGCCCGAAGTCGGCGATGCCGTTCGCCGCGGTGGGCTGGTCGGCCACCGCCTGCAGGCCGCCCGAGACGCTGACGATCGCGCCTTCCAGCAAGGTGCCCGGCGCGTCCTTGAGGTGCACCTGGACCTTGAATTCGGCCTTGCGCACCAGCACGAACCGGACGTACGTGATCTCGCCCCCGGATACCGCCACGCCGCGCTGGACGCTGGGCGCCGTCGGGCTCTCGTAGGCGGCCTTCAGGGCCGGGACGTTGGCGATGTCGTCCAGATCGATGTCGTACGTGCCCGGCGGCAGGGGATCGAACGCGGCGATGCCCGTGTCGTCGGTGCGCAGGCTCACGGGCCCGCGGCACGGCACGGCCGCCACGTCGCGGCTGTCGTCGTCGGTGACATGCACCCAGATCGCCCCCTTTTTCAGCGGGCAGGGGGTGGCCGCCACGAGCGGGTCGTGCTGGCAGGTGCCGGGGATGTCCTTGCCGCATTGGCCGCACTTGTGCATGGGATCAGCGCCTCATTCGTGCGGCACCAGGGGGCGGCCGCCGGTGCGTTCGCGAAAGCGCTCCCAGATCGCCGACAACCGCACGGTATCGGGCAAGGCGGGGTGGGCCAGCAGCTGCAGCGCCCAGGCGCGGCTGGAGGCGTCGATTCGCTCGAAGGCTTGCCCGTACTCCAGCCTCAGGTCGATCCACAGGCGCAGCGCACTGCCCGAGTGGACGCGCCACGGCTCTCCGGCCGCGACGGCCGCCTCGATGAACGCGCGGCATCCGGTCTCGCCTAGCCTGGCGAAGTGCCGCGGATAGTCGCTGGCGACATGCGCCAGGTGTTCCTCGATGAACAGGGCGCGCGCGCGCTCGCCGAACGCGTGCAGCTGCGCGTTGCGGATGGTCAGCATGGGACGAGGCGCTCGTGCGCCATTTAGCTGCCGTGGCCTTGCATGGGACTGTCATCATCACAGATGCGTCGTGGCATTCCTGAAATGCCTGGCACCGCCGCCGCATCCTCCAACTTCAGTACATTCAGATCGATAAATGCAGAGGGATAGTGGTGCGATCCGGACTGCAACTTCTTCCGGCTGAGTATCCGACCAAAATTGCAAGCGAGTATCTTCATGGAGTGTCCTTTCGCGAATTCACGCTCGCCGAACTGGACACCGATTTCATGCCGCCCATAACTGGCAGTGGTTGCCGAAGTGGTGACGAAACGCGCAGTCTCCAAGGCTTCGCCACCATGGTAGAGACGGTGAACGATCGGGTACCCTTGTTTGACCAGGCCGTTGCGCCGAAGGTAAGTCCAATTTGTCACGGGGCTGGTATTGAAAGTGAAAACTTCCAGTACATCGTTGGACAGATGTCCGGCCTGTTGGGCCAAACCGCCGCCGAGCGAATGACCAACGGCATAGATTTTGATCTGAGAATTTCCCTTCGTCGCATTCGTCAGGCGCTCGATCAACGCGGGAATGTGCTCACGGGCGGTCTTGTACTGGGCTGGCTCAAAGCCGAACGGGGCGGACGCATTGGTGATCCAATCCGGAACCGCCTGGCCCTTGCGATTTTCGGTGCCGCGGAAGGCGATCACAGCTTCTTCGATGGTGCCGTTTTCATCCCGATACACATAGGTCTCGTAAAAGAGGCCGTTGCTGTCCTTCATGCAGGGGGATTCCCCCGGCTCCGTGGGTATCCAGCGCTCCCAGCCGGATGCCGAGTTGGGGACACGGGGCATTCCGTACTGGGCCTGGCCATTCCAACCGTGGTCGAGGTACTTGCAACCCTGTTCGTCGCGGACGTCCTCATTCAACTCGCCACGGTAGACTGTCTCGGCGAACAGTGCCATGAGTCCATAGCGGTTGGCCAGTTCGACGAGAAAATCGTCGTCCTCAAACTGCTTCATCGTGACGTCGTTTTTACCCGGGGGGGAGTCGTAGTCCTTTCGCTCCGCGTCAATTGAATGGAGTACGCCGCAGCCAGCGGTGGTGGCAATCAAGGCCATGGTGGCAAGCGTCTTCGAATAAAATACCTTCATATTTATCCTTTTCCAACTCGTGCATTAGCTGATCGGCGTCCTCCGCAATTGTAGGCGGCATTAGTTGCTGAAATCTCTCCAAATGCCACAGTGAGCTAGATGGCAATCCTTCTCGGGCGCCTACCAGTCCCGGCGGACTCGCAGCATGGCGAAGGGCTGGGTACGGGTCACGTTGTGCTCGACGAAGTCGACCGCGCCGGCCAGCCTGTCGCCGGCGTAGTGGGTGCGGTCATTGGTGACGACGCGCCCGGCGAGGTTGTTCAATTCCAGCGTCACCATCAGCTTGGCCGCCGGACGGTAGTTGACGAAGGCGCGAGCCCAGCCCGTGCCATTGTTGGTGTCGTGTTCGGCGACCTGCCAGTTGTCGTTGCTCCAGCCGTTGTCGATGGACAGTCCCCAGGCAGTTCTCTGCCGTGGCAAGTCCTGCGAAAACTCTATCCGCCACGCCAGCGGCTGCTCGCCGGACAGCGCGCGCGTTTCCAGCGTGGTGGGATCGGTGACCGACGACGAGCGCCTGGTCATCGACAACTTGAGCAGTCCCTGCGGCAGCGACCAGCTGTCGGTGGGCAGCGTGAGCGAGCCGGAGACGCTGTCGGCGCTGGCGTCGCCGATATTGCCGGCGGCGTCGTAGCTGGCGTTCGATGTGCGGATCGGCATGCGGTCGAGCAGGTCGCTGATGTGCGATTGCGTGTAGCTCAACACGGCGGAACCCCGGTCCCCGAAGCGGTATTCGACCGCACCTTCGCACAGCAAGGTCTTGGCTGGCACCAGATCGGGCAAGTCGGCCCGGAGCGTCTTGTCGGCGATGCCGAAATACCCTGCCGAATCGCCAAAGTTCAGCTGGCTGACCTCGCGTTCCATGCGTAAGCGTAGCAGCAGCGACGAGCTTGGCGACAACGACAGCCGCAGCCGAGGCTTGGGATAGTTGTAGGCCTTGGCTTCCGGCTGGTCGGCGCCGATGCGCAAGCTGGAGTGCTCGATTTTCAGGCCGGCTTCGGCGTTGAGCGAGCTGTCGACCTGCCATGCCGACGACAGCTGGCCTTCAACGCGCGATTCCTGCACCCAGGCGCTGCCGGTCGGCGACACGGCGGCGCCGGCGTTGGCCTGGTAGCTGTTGCTGTTGTCATTGGTGTTGACGGTGCGCTCAAAACCGCCGCGTATCGTCACCCCGTCCAGAGCGCGCCAACTGAGCTGTCCCGCCAGGACTTGCTCGTTGGCCGTGGCGTTAGAGAACGAATACGATGGGTTGCCGCCGCCTGCCGCAAAAGTCGATTCGGCGTTCAGCTCGGATGTCCGGTGCAGCGCCTTGAGGTCCATGCTTGCGCCGTTTGCCAGGTCGCGCGTATAAACCAAACCCTGTTCCGCCGTGCGTCCGGCGTTGTCGTTGCTGCCCGACGAGCGCGTCCCGGCGTCGTACTGGGCCTGCGACTGGTAGGTCCAGGGATAGACCGCGGCGTTCCATGTCAGTTGGCCGTCCAGCAGATCCTGGCCATAGCTCAGTTTCATCGTCTTGTTTTCGGCAATGCCGGCGCCCACGATGGCCACCTCGGCGGCCGGGGTGGCGGCGGCATACAGCGTGGTCCGGCGCCCCTGTCCTTGCGACATATCCGGCGACCGGGTGCTGGCCAGCGTGACGTTGATGCTCTTGTCCCCGTGTTTCAGGCTGTAGTTGCCATCCAGCGAGGGTTGGTGGAGGCCGTCCTGCGTCAGGTAACTGGAGACGCTGACGTTGGCCGAAACCAGGTCCATCTGTTTGAGCACGATGTTGGCCACGGTCGGGTAGCCCTGCATATCGATGCCGCCCGCGCCGCCATTGATCACCTCGATGCGCTCGACACCCGCCACCGGGATCCGGCCCAGCACCTCGCCGAGCGGATCGGTTTTGGAAGCAGGGCGCTTCCCGTTGATGAGCACGTTGCCGGCCACACCACGCGACGCATTCCCGCCATCGAAGACAAAACCGGGCAGGCGGGTCAGCATGTCCATCGCTGAGCTGGCCTGGAACTGGGCGAAGTAGTCCGGCTTGTACGACGGCGCCGGCGTCGCGTCGGCCGCAGCGGCCGCCCCGGAGGCGGCCAGCGCGGCGGCCAGCAGGGCAGCGTGATGGAGGAATGTCTTGTGTCGCATTTCAACATTGTGCAATGAACACGATGCGTGCGCAATTGCGAAATTCACCAAATCGCCACCGACACCGGCGAACGGCGCGCGCTCAAAATGTGGCATTTGCGGAACAGCTTACGCATATCGCTACTAGCAAACAGCGACTGACGTTGATAATGTGTGTTTTCGGCATACCTCAATCGGCAAACGGGTTCTCAATGCGTGGATGTAAATTTCTTGTCGGCGTAGCCTGTTTGCTCGCCGTAGCGATGCTGCGCGCCCATGCCGCGCCGCCGGTGCGCTTCCTCATGCTGGAGAACCGCACCATGCCGTTTGGCCTGGTGGTGCCGGGCCCGAATGGGCGATTGCTGCTGGCCGGCGGCATCACCAAGGATTGGCAAGATGCGCTGGCCAGGGAACTCGGCAGGACGCCGGCCTACGTGCTGTTGCCCCGCAAGCGCCAGGATATGGCGGTGGTCCAGAAATTGGTGGATCTGCGCTGCTTCGTCAGTCCGGATTGGCTCACCAGCGAGCAGGTCGAGCTGTATGATTGGCCGGCGCCGTTCTTCGATGTCGAGGAGCGGCTGGTCGGCCCGTTGAACGGCAAGTCCGCGGAGAGCATCGATGAGCTGTCCGGCGTCCGCATCGGGACCGTGCTCGGCTATAACTATCGCAACCTGGAACCGTTGTTCGCCGATGGTCGCGCCAAGCGTGACGATGCGAGCAACGAGACGTCCTCATTGCTCAAGCAAGTGGCCGGCCGTACCGATTTCATGGTCATGCGCAGCCTGGACTTCGAGTATCAGCTGAAGACAGATCCGACGCTTAAAAAACTACGCCTCACTCCGGTGGTGATCAGCCATTTCGCCATGTATTGCGCGCGTCCCAAATACAGCAGCGTGTCGCTGCGGGACTTGAACAACGCGCAAACGCGCTTGCTCAATGCGGGCGTGCTGGAGCGGATCCTGGCCAGCTATCGCTAGTGGCGCGATATCAACGATGGCAGACGGCAGGCCGCTGCCGGCGTGTTTCAGGGTAGGCCAACACGCGGCGTATCGCTTCCAGCGGCACGTGATAGGTCTGCATGTACGTCCAGGCGATGGCCGAACCCTTCGAGTTGGCCAGCCAGATGCCGTGCTCCACCACCGAGCTGGTCACATTGTTGCGACGTTGGTCTCCATTCATGCTTTACTCCCAAGGCAAAATGGAAACGTTATTACATAATCAAAAATCATGTCGCCACGTTGAAGCTCATCGCTTGGCCGGTCGGTGCGGTGGGCCTGGCTTCCATATAAAATCGACTCCATGCAAGCGGTGACGGAATCCACGAATAGGAGGAATCAGAATGACACGAGTTCGAGTTGAGAGCTTTACGATTTCCATAGACGGATATGGAGCGGGGCCGAATCAGGATCTTAATGAGCCGCTTGGCGTGGGTGGGAAAGAGTTACACCAGTGGGTCATCCCGACACGCACGTTCCAGCAGGTCCACGGCGCGGGAGATGGCACGACCGGCGTCGACGACGATTTTGCCGCGCGGGGATTCAAGAACGTCGGCGCGTGGATTTTGGGGCGTAACATGTTCGGACCGGTTCGCGGGCCTTGGCCCGACCTGAGCTGGAATGGCTGGTGGGGCGATAACCCACCGTACCACGTCCCGGTTTTTGTCCTGACCCATCATGCTCGGCCTCCTATCCAGATGGAAGGCGGCACGACGTTCCACTTCGTCACAGGCGGCATACACGAAGCGCTGGACCGGGCCCGCGAAGCCGCGAACGGCAAGGACGTGCGCATAGGCGGCGGGGCCGACGTGATCCGACAGTATCTTCAAGAAGGGCTTATCGACGAACTGCATATCGCGATCTCGCCGATTCTGCTGGGCAGTGGCGAGCGCTTGTTCGAGGGCGCGGACCTGCGGGCGCTGGGATATGAATGCGTCGAGTACGTGGGGACGGAGAAGGCGACCCATGTTGTGCTCCGGCGCCGTTGAGTTGGGATAGCGGAAAATTTGTGTATGCGTTAAAGTCAATGTCGCCATTTTGACAATAATTGTTTGTCGAATGGTTCCGGCCCGGCCGGATCGGGGGCGCCAGGCGTGGCGCCCATTTCAGGCAGAGATTACATCACTCACAAGGAAGTATTTCATGTCGAACCTTCAAAAGATAGGCGCGTTTTTCGAGACATATGCAAGCAAGAATGTTGCTGCGGTCAGCGACGTCATGGCGGAAGACATCGTCTGGCGCATTCCAGGCCATCACCCCCTCGCCGGCGAGAAGCACGGCATCAAAGAGGTGCTGGCTTTCTTTGATCAGCTGGGAAAAGCTGAATTTCAAGCCCAGCCATTCGCGATCGCGGAGCAAGGCGACTACGTCATCGACCACCACCGGGGATGGAGCACCGCCGGCATGGGCCTCGATTTGACCTGGTGCCTGGTCTTTAGATTCGAGCATGGCAAAATCAAGGAAGTGACCAACTTCTGTTCGGACCAGCACAAGGCCGATCTGTTCTTCCATGAGCATTATCGGCTCAAGGCGATTCCCGAGCGTCTGGCCGAGTAAATCGTTCCTCATCAAGCATGGCGTGCCTTTCAGGCTATCCCAGCCGCTTATCTTCAAACCCGGTATGCGGGTGAAGGCCGTCACCCGGAACGACATCAGCGGCGCCTCCACCCGGATCAGATTCGGATGGGTGTCGCCGTAGCCATATCCCCGTCCGACTTCACCGTCGATCTTGCCGGTACCAAGCAGCATTGTTTTCTGCCGATGTAAATTAGCAACGAAAATAATCCCGCTTTCCTGTCCCATGCTCCAGCTTCCCCCGAACGGGGGATTCGATATCGTGGTGCTATTCACCTATTGTGCACAGGCATCCGCAACATAGCGGGTTCCATGCCGGCGGCTGCCGGCGCATAAGAGGGAGACCTATGCAGCACATACTCAAAAAAGGCAATTCCGTATTGCCGGGCCTGCTGGCCGCCGCGTTGGCCGCCCACGCGGCCCACACCGGCGCCGCCGAATTCAGCATCGACAACGGCTGGAATGGTTCGTTTAATAATACTGTCAGCCTGTCATCGGCCTGGCGCGCCGGCAATCCGGACAGCGCCTTGTACACGCCGGCCGACGGCACGCGCGCCGGCCTGAGCGGCGGCACCGCAGGCAATCCCAACGACGCCGGCAACCTGAACTATCGCAAGAGCGACCGCCTCTCCAGCGTGGTCAAGCTGATCAGCGAATTCGAGATCAAGCGCGACGACGCCGGCGCGCTGGTGCGCGCCAAGTTCTGGTACGACCAGGCCGCCAAGTCGCGTAACGTCGGCTATGGCAATATGGCCAACAATTACCAGAAGAACGCGCCGCTGAGCGACAGCGGCTTCGAGGATTTGCAGAAGTTCTCCGGCGCCTATCTGCTGGACGCCTATGTCTACGATACCTTCCGCCTGGGCGACAAGCCGCTGCAATTGCGCCTGGGCCGCCAGGTGGTCAACTGGGGCGAGAGCCTGTTCGTGCAGGGCATCAACCAGATCAATCCGGTCGACCTGTCGGCGCTGCGCCGTCCCGGCGCCGAGCTGAAAGAAGCGCTGCTGCCGGTCGCCATGCTGAACGCCAACCTGGGCCTGGGCGGCGGCCACTCGCTGGAAGCGTTCTACCAGTTTCAGTGGCAAAACACTTCGCTCGACAGCTGCGGCACCTATTGGGCCGTGACCGATGCGCTGATCTCCACCACGCCGGGCGCCTGCAAGGCGCTGCCGCTGGTTCCGCTGGGCGGCATCAGCGGTCCGTCCGCCTATGCGGCCGGCATGTATGTGCCGATGATCGCGGGCCGCAAGGCGTCCGACGGCGGCCAGTACGGCGTCGCCTACCGCTTCCCGGTGGCCGCGCTGGACACCGAGTTCGGCCTGTACGCGATGAACATCCACTCGCGCACGCCGATCGTCTCCGGCCTGGCCGGCACCAACCTCAAGGCCATCAATCCGGCGATCCCGCTGCTGATGCCGCTGGCCGGCTTTGCCGGCGTGCCGGCGCTCAATCCCGCCACCAATCCGAATATCAAACCGATGCAGGCGTTCTGGGAATATCCGGAAGACATGCGGGTGGTCGGCCTGAGCGCGTCGACCAACCTGGGTGGCTGGTCGATAGGTTCGGAGCTGAGCTATTCGCCGAACGTCGCGGTGCAGCGCAATGGCAACGACGTCATCACCGCCGCGCTGCTGGGCGCCGGCCCGGTGGCGAAGGCGGCGCTGGCCGCCGTCGCCAAAGGCCCGGGCACCTACCTGGCCGGCTACGACCGCTTCCACAAGACGCAGTTGCAGCTCAACGGCGTGAGCACCTACGCCAATGTGCTGGGTGCGCAGCAGGCGGTGCTGGTGGGCGAGGTGGCGGGACAGTGGAACAATGTGCCGGACTATAAAAACGATCCTTCCGCGCTGCGCTACGGCCGCGCCTTCCAGTTCGGCCAGGGCTCGCATCCGCTGTACGGCGGCTCGACCTGCGCCGGCAGCGCCATCAACAACCCCAGCCCGGACGGCTGCCGCAACGACGGCTATGTGTCGCGCAGCGCCTGGGGCCTGCGCGTGCGCGGCCAGCTGGAATACGCCAACGCTTTCGACAGCGGCGTCAGCATCATCCCGAGCGCCTTCCTGGCCGCCGATATCAAGGGCTATTCGATGGACGGCCAGTTCATTCAAGACCGCCGCCAGCTCGGCCTGGGCGTGCGCCTGAGCTACCAGAAGAAGCACAACCTGGAGTTCACGCTGACCACCTTCGCCCGCGGCGCCGCCTACGATCCGCTGCGCGACCATGGCTACTACGCCGTCAATTACAGCACCACGTTCTAAGGACATCGACATGAAAACCACCACCATCATGCTGGCCGCCTTGCTGGCGGCGCCCGCGGCCTGGGCCGGCATCACGCCGGCCGAAGCGGACAAGCTGGGCAAGGAGCTGACTCCGGTCGGCGCCGAGCGCGCCGGCAACAAGGACGGCACCATTCCCGCCTGGGACGGCGGCCTGGCCAAGCCGCCGGCCGGCTGGACGCCGGCGCAAGGCTACGTCGATCCGTTCGCCGGCGACAAGGTCCTGTTCACCATCACCGGCCAAAACGCTGAGCAATACAAGGACAAGCTGCCGGCCGGCGCGCTGGCGCTGCTCAAGAAGTACCCGAACTTCAAGATGCCGGTGTACCCGACCCACCGCAGCGCCGCCTATCCGAAGGAGGTGACGGACAAGGCCAAGGAGCAGGCCACCAAGGTCGACCTGAAAGGCTACGCGCTGACCGACCTGGGCGGCTCGCACGTGCCGTTCCCGATTCCGAAGAACGGCCTGGAGGCGATCAGCAACCACCTGACGCGCTACATCGGCGGCGGTTTTGACCGCACCTACGACTGGTTCCCGGTGCGCGCCAACGGCGACTTCTATCGCGTCGGCTTCCGCGAACTGCGCGTCTCCGACGCCAACTTCGATACGCGCACCGAGAACCACCAGTTCTCCTTCCTCGGCTTCTTCACGGCGCCGGCCACGCTGCAAGGCACGGTCTACCTGGTGCATGAGTCGATCGACCAGGTCAAGGAACCGCGCCAGGCCTGGATCTACAACGCCGGCCAGCGCCGCGTGCGGCGCGCGCCGGATCTGGCCTACGACAACATCTCCGACGGCACCGAGGCGATGCGCGTGACCGACCAGTACGACGCCTACAATGGCGCGCCGGACCGCTACGAGTGGAAGCTGATGGGCAAGAAGGAAATGTATGTGCCGTACAACGCCTACAAGCTGTCCGACAAAAAGCTCAAGTACGCGGACATGATCCAGAAGAACACCGTCAATCCGGACCTGATGCGCTACGAGCTGCATCGCGTGTGGGTGGTCGAGGCCACGCTGAAGAAAGGGCAGAAGCACATCTACGGCAAGCGCACCTTCTACCTGGACGAGGACAGCTGGGGTGTGCTGGAGGAGGACGCCTATGACGGCCAGGGCCAGTTGTGGCGCATCGGCGTGCATCCCATCGTCCAGTTCTACGACGCGCAAACGCCTTGGTACCGGGCGAATATCTGGCATGACCTCAGCAACGGCAACTACCTGCTGTCGACGCTGGACAACGAGGTCAAGACGCCATGGAAGTTCGGCACCAAGGGCAACTGGTCGGACTTCCAGCCGGACGCCTTGCGCCGCGCGGGCACCAGGTAAGGACCGGGCATGAAGATCCTCGGCAAACTGCTGGCGGCGGCGCTGGCCTGCGCCTGCACGCTGGCGCCGGCGGCGCCCATCCGCACCGACCGCGTGATCCTGCTCGACGTGGCGCAGGCCGGCGATGCGCTGGTGGCGGTGGGCGAGCGCGGCGTGGTGCTGCGCTCGGAAGACCGTGGCGCCAGCTGGCGCGCGGTCGGCACGCCGGTCACGCGCACCTTGAGCGGCATCGCGCTGCCGCAGGGAGCGGCCGGCGCTGGGGTGGGCGTCGCTGTCGGCCATGGCGGCACCGTGTTGCGCACCGCCGACGGCGGCCGCCACTGGCAGGCCGTCAAGGTCGACGCGGCCGGCAGCGATGCGCTGCTGGGCATCTTGCATACCGGCGGCGCCGGCTACATCGCCTACGGCGCCTTCGGCCTGTACCTGGAATCGGCCGACGGCGGCGCCAGCTGGACGCGCCGGCAGCCGCTGGGCGCGGACTTCGACCGCCATATCTCGCAAATCGTCGCCACCGGCGACGGCCTGCTGCTGGTGGGCGAATCCGGCACGCTGGCCACGTCGTCCGACCGGGGCCGCAGCTGGACGCCGCTGGCGTCGCCATATGCGGGTTCGTATTTCGGCGCGCTGGCCGCCAACAGCGGCGTGCTGCTGGTGTACGGCATGCGCGGCAACGTGTGGCGTTCGGCCGACGGCGGCAAGAGCTGGAGCCAGGTCAAACTGGGTACCTCGCTGGCGCTGATGAATGGCCGCGCGCTCGACGACGGCCGCCTGGTCCTGGTCGGCAACGCCGGCCTGGTGGCGGTCAGCGCCGACAACGGCGCCAGTTTCACATTGCACAAGAGCGCGCGCGGCAAGGGCATCGCCCAGCTGGGCGCGGCCACCGGCAACACGCTGGTGGTGGTGGGCGAGGCCGGCGTCGAGCAGGTCCGCATAGACAATCCGCAGAAAGACTAGTATGAGCAAGCATGCATTGCGCCACACCGGCGAGACGGGCTTCACGGCCCGGCTGTCGCGCGGCATATTCAACTGGCGCCGCTCTTTGCTGGCGCTGTTCGTCCTCGTCACGCTGGTGCTGGGCTACTTCGCCAGCCAGCTGAAGGTGGAAGCCGGCTTCTCCAAGATGATCCCGCTCAAGCATGAGTACATGCGGACGTTCGTCGAATACCAGAAGGACTTCGGCGGCGCCAACAAGGTGCTGATCGCGCTGCGCCAGCAGGACGGCGACATCTACAACAAGTCCTTCATGGAGACGCTGCGCAAGGTCACCGACGAAGTGTTCTACGTGAAGGGCGTCGAACGCAGCTCGGTCACTTCGCTGTTCACTAACAACGTGCGCTACAACGAGGTGGTGGAGGACGGTTTCCGTGGCGGTAATCTGGTGGCCTCCGATTTCGCCGGTACGCCGGAACAGCTGGCGAAGGTGCGCGAGAATACGCTGAAGTCCGAATGGGTGGGCCGCATCGTCTCCAACGACATGAAGGCGGTGATGGTGGTGGCCAGCCTGCAGGACACCGACCCGGACACCGGCAAGCGGCTCGACCTGCAGCAGGTCGGCAAGCGGCTGGAGGAGATCCGCAGCAAGTACGAGCATGGCGGCGTCACGGTGCACATCATCGGCTTCGCCAAGGCGGTCGGCGACATCGCCGACGGCGCCGCCGGTGTGCTGGGCTTCTTCGCCGTGGCCTTCGTCATCACCGCGCTGCTGCTGTACTGGTACAGCGGCTCGCTGATGCTGAGCAGCTGCGCGCTGGTGTGCGCGCTGGTGCCGGTGGTGTGGCTGCTTGGCCTGCTGCCGCTGATGGGGCTTGGGCTGGATCCGATGTCCATCCTGGTGCCGTTCCTGATCTTCTCGATCGGCGTGTCGCACGCGGTGCAGATGACCAACGCCTGGAAGCTCGAAACGCTGGCCGGCGCGGACGGCGTGACGGCGTCGCGCAACAGCTTCCGCAAGCTGTTCGTGCCCGGCGCGATGGCCTTGCTGGCCAACGCGCTGGGCTTCATCGTGATCGCCTTCATCGATATCGAGATGGTGCGCGAGCTGGCCATCACCGCCACCGTCGGCGTGTCGGTGATGATCGTCACCAACAAGATGCTGCTGCCGATACTGCTGTCCTATATGCGCTTCTCGCCGGACGAGCGCCGGCGCCATGCGGCCCGCGGCGGCGCCGCCGGCCAGCTGTGGGACCGCCTCGGCGTACTGGCCACGCGCAAGGGCGCGGTGCTGGCGTTGGCGGTAGGTGGCTTGCTGCTGGCCGGCGGCGTGTGGCAGGCGCGCGCGCTGCAGATCGGCGACCTGGGGCAGGGCGTGCCGGAGCTGCGCGCCGATGCGCGCTACAACCGCGACGTCGCCGTCATCACCAGCCGCTTCGCCATCGGCGTCGACCTGCTGCAGGTGATCGCCGAAGCCAAGGGCCAGGAGACGCCGTGCGTGCAGCGCCCGGTGCTGGACCGGATGGAGCAGCTGGAGTTCACGCTGAACCAGGAACCCGGCGTGGCGGCCGTGCGCGGGCTGGCCGGCTTCGTCAAGCAGGTGACGCAGGCGTATGCGGAGACCTTCATCAAGTGGCGCGTGCTGCCGGAGGAAACCGCGCAGATCGCGCAGGGCGTGGGCTTTGCCACGCGCCTCGGCAATGAGCTGATGAATTCCAGCTGCACCGCGATGCCGGTGTCGGTTTTCACCGTCGACCACCAGTCCGCGACCATCCGCCGCATCGTCGACGTCATCCACCAGTTCAAGCGCGAGCACGATACCAAGGAGCTGCAGTTCCGCCTGGCGGCCGGCAACGTCGGCGTGATGGCGGCCACCAACGAGGCGGTGGAGCAGGCCGACAAGTGGGTCAACCTGGCGCTGTTCGCGTCGGTGACGCTGCTGTGCCTCGCCACCTTCCGTTCGATGCGGGTCACGCTGTGCATCATCCTGCCGCTGGCGCTGGTGACCATCCTGTGCAACGCGCTGATGGCGGCGCTGGGCATCGGCGTCAAGGTCAACACCTTGCCGGTGGTGGCGCTGGGCGTCGGTGTGGGCGTCGACTACGGCATCTATCTGTTCGAGAGCATGAAGCACGAGATCCGCGCCGCCGGCTGCACGCTGCGCGAAGGCTTCGTGGCGGCGCTGCGCCAGCGCGGCACGGCCTCGGTGTTCACGGCGGTGACGATGACGGTGTCGGTGGCGACGTGGGCGTTCTCTGCGCTGAAGTTCCAGGCCGACATGGGCGTGCTGCTGGCCTTCATGTTCCTGGTGAATATGCTGGGGGCGATCCTGCTGCTGCCAGGGCTGGCGGCGCTGCTGGTGGGGGAGCGCCTGCGTTCCGATGCCGGCGCTAGCGGCGAGCGTTCCTGAGCAGGCCGAGCGCCTCGGCCTGGACCACGGCCTGGGTGCGGCGCTCGACCGACAGCTTGACGAAGATGTTCTTCAGGTGGGTCTTGACGGTCTCCGGACCGATGCCCAGCACCCGCGCGATTTCCTTGTTTGAATTGCCGTCGGCGATCAGCTCCAGGATGCCGCACTCGCGCGGGCTGAGGGGATTGCGCAGCGTTTCGGCGGCGGGAGCCTGCTGCGCCGGCCGGCCGCCGTGCAGGGCTTGCCACGCGAGCAGCACGCGCTGGGTGAAATCGCGCAGCGTCCGGTCGTCATCGCCGCCATGGCCGGCATCGCCGCGTTGCGCTTGTTCGTGCGCCTGCGTCAGCAACGGGCCGATGCCGGCGCCGTGATCCAGCAGCGGGGCAAGCATGTTGCCACCGGCCGCCATCGCCAGCGCGTCGCCGAAGGTGCGCGCGGCCTGCTCGCCGCGCTTGAGGCCAGCCTGCGCATTGGCCAGCATCAGGCCTGCGCGTACGGCCAGGTAACGGTGCTGCGACGCCAGCAGTTCCGCCAGCAGCGGCTCCAGCACCAGCAGCGCGTCGGCGTAGCGGAACTGCTGTAGCGCAAAGCGGGCTTCGCCCAGCGCGGCGAACTGGCCCACTTCTCCGAGCGGACTATCCGGCAGGTGCGCGGTGCCGGCGTCCAGCCCGCGCAGGCGTTGCAGGCAAGCCTGCGCCTCGGTCATCCGGCCTTCCAGCAGATGCAATTGCAGGCGTTCCAGTAGCATCGCCGCCGTCAGGCGCGGCCAGTGGCGCGCCAGGCCGAGATGTTCGCCTTGTTCCAGCAGGGCGTGGGCGCGTTCGATGCGGCCGTGGCGCAGCGCCAGCCGCGCTGCGGTAGTGAAGGCGCGCATCACGCAGTCGAGGAAACCCAGCTTGGCGATGATGCCCAGCCGCGGCGTCAACAACGCTTCCGCTTCGACCGGCTGGTTTTGTTCGTACAGCAGGCAGGCCATCAGGCCGCCGGGCAGCGCGGTCAGCATCTGTTGCGCGCTGTCGGAATCGGCGTCCTGCAGCAGGGCGGCGCGCAAGCGGCCGGCCGCCTGGTCCAGGCGGCCGCGCAGCATGTCGGCCAGGCCTAGGATGGACAGCCGGTACACCAGCGACAAGGCGTTGCGCGCCGCCTCGCTGTCGGGGTAGGGCAGGTCGGGCACGGCGTACAGGTCGGCCCAGCGGCCCGTCTTCAGGCACACGAAGCGCTGCACGTTGTAGACCGAGTTGTGGACCCAGGTGTCGGGTATCGGATGTTCCAGGCAGGCGGCGATCAGCTGGCCGCAGCGCTCATGTTCATCGGCCAGCGCCAGCGCGGCCGCGCGCGCGGCCTGGCATTCGCGCCGCAGCTCGGCGCTGTCGCTTTCGGCCTCGATGCGGCCGACCACCTGCTCCTGGTCGGACGACAGCGCCAGCGTGTTCGCCCAGGCCATCGCCAGCCGCAGGCGCAGCGGCAGCCGCACCATGTGGGTACGCAGCTGACGCTCCCAGCCCAACAAGGTCAGCAGGTCGCCGCCTTTCACCAGCGGCATCGCGCATTGCTCGATCCAGGCGCAGGCCTGGTCGTTGGCGCCGGCGTCCAGCGCGTGGCGCACCGCCGGCGACCACATATCCTGCGAGCGGTACCAGTCGGCCGCGCGCCAGTGCAGTTCGCGCAGCTGGTCGCCGTCGCGCTGTTGCAGGCGTTGCAGCAGATGTTCGCGGATCAGCTGGTGGTAGGTGTACCAGTTGCCTTCCTCGTCGAGCACCGTCAGCAGCTGGCGCTTGTCGAGCTGGCGCAGCAGCTCGTGGGCGCCGTCGCTGCCGGCCAGCGCCACCGCCAGCGCGGCGCAGAAGCGCTGCGGCAGCGCGGTCTGCATCATGAATTCCATCAGGCTGTCCGGCAGCTGCAACAGCAGCTCGCCCAGGTAGCCGTCGATCGAGCGCGATACGCCGGCGAGCGCGGCCGGCACGGCGAAGTGCTGCGGGGCCTTGCCCTCCTGCGACAGCGACATCAGGCGCAGCGCGGCGGCCCAGCCCTCGGTCTGGCTGTGGATGCGGCGGCCGTCCTCCGGCGTCAGCTCGACATCGTTGGCGCAGCTGAAGAACTCCTGCGTCTCGTCGGCGGTAAAGCGCAACTGGGCGGCGTCGATCTCCAGCAGCTGGCTGCGCACCCGCAACGCGGCCAGCGACAGCGGCGTGTCGTCGCGCGACAGCACGATCAGGTGCAGGTTGGACGGCGCATAGCGCAGCAGGAAGGACAGCAGCTCGTGGATGGGGGCCAGCGTGATGCACTGGAAATCGTCGAGGAACAAGAACACCTCTTCGCCGCAGCCGATGATCTCATCGATCAGCAGCGTCAGGACCTGGGCCGGATCGCCCATCGCGGAGTGGGCGAAGCTGGCCATGCTGGCCGCGCCCATGTCCGGGTGTGCGCGGTGCAGCGCATGGCAGACATAGTGCAGGAAGCGTTGCGGTTCGTCGTCGTCCGGATCCAGCGACAACCAGGCCACCAGGTTGCCGCGCTTGCGCAGCGCCTCGCTCCAGGCCTGGGCCAGCGTGGTCTTGCCGAAGCCGCCGGGCGCCTTCACCAGCGTCAGCAACCGGCCTTCGATTTCCGCCACCAGCGCGGCCAGGCGCAGGCGCTCGATCAGTGCGCGCCGGGCCTTGGGCGGCAGGGTCTTGGTGGCGATCAGGGGACCGTGGGCGGGGAAGGACATGGTGACGCCAGTGTAACCCGCCCACCCGCCGCCAGTCCAGATTGCTCCCCCAAGCGGGGGATGATGCGCAACACCGCGCGCGCCCACAATCGCCCTGCATCTGTTGTTTCCATTTTGGGCGGGGCCTCGGCCCCGCCGCTTTTTTGGGCGCGGCAGGCCAGGACAATCATAAGAAGGAGACAAGCATGGGCAAGCAGGAGTTCGACTATGTGGTGGTGGGAGGCGGTTCCGCCGGCTGCGTGCTGGCCGCGCGCCTGACGGAAGACCCGGCGGTGACGGTCTGCCTGCTGGAGGCGGGTGGCCCGGACAGCAGCGTGCTGATACACGCGCCGGCCGCGGTGGTGGCCATGCTGCCGACCAAAATCAACAACTACGCCTACCAGACCGTGCCCCAGCCGGGCCTCGAGGGGCGGCGCGGCTATCAGCCGCGCGGCAAAACGCTGGGCGGCAGCAGCTCGATCAACGCCATGCTGTACGTGCGCGGCAACCGCCAGGACTACGACGGCTGGGCCGCGCTGGGCAACCAGGGCTGGTCCTACGAGGACGTGCTGCCATATTTCCGCCGCTCGGAAAATTGCGAGATGTTCGGCTCGACCCCGCTGCGCGGCGCCGGCGGTCCGCTCAATGTGGCGTATCCGCGCCATGCAAGCCCGATGAACCGGATGTTCATCGACGCCGCCGCCGCCAACGGCATCGCCGCCACCGACGACTACAACGGCGCACAGCAGGCAGGCGCCTTCATGTACCAGGTGACGCAGCGGGACGGTGAGCGATGCAGCGCCGCCAAGGGCTACCTGACCCCCAACCTGGACCGGCCCAACCTGACGGTGCTGACGCGCGCCGTGTCGGCCCGCGTGCTGCTGGAGGAGGGCCGCGCGGTGGGCGTGGAATATTATCAGGAAGGCCAGACGAAGCAGGTGCGCGCCCGACGCGAAGTGGTGTTGTCGGCCGGCGCCTTCGGCTCGCCGCAGCTGCTGATGCTGTCCGGGATAGGGCCGGCCGCCGAGCTGCGCCGCCACGGCATCCCGGTGGCGCGCGACCTGCCGGGCGTCGGCCAGAACCTGCAGGACCATATCGACTATGTGCAATCGTGGCGCACCCGCAGCGACACCGAGACGTTCGGCGTGTCGGTGCGCGGCGGCGCCAAAATGGGCGCCGCCATGCTGGAGTGGCGCCGGCACCGCACCGGCATGGTGACCAGTCCCTACGCCGGCGCCGGCGCCTTCCTGCGCTCCGGGCCCGGCGTCGAGGCGCCGGACCTGCAACTGGTATTCGTGCTGGCCATCGTCGACGACCATGCGCGCAAGATGCATCTCGGGCACGGCATCTCCTGCCACGTCGACGTGCTGCGGCCGCACAGCCGTGGCACGGTGGCGCTGGCCGGGCGCGACGCGCGCGAGGCGCCGGTCATCGATCCGCGCTTCCTGTCCGACGAGCGCGATCTGGAGGTGCTGGCCAAGGGCGCCCGCATCCAGCAGCAAATCATCGAGTCGGCGCCGTTCGACGGCGTGCGCGGCAAGATGCTGTACCCGGTGGACGCCGACGACGAGGCGGCGCTGCGCGCCGATATCCGCCGGCGCGCCGACACCCAGTACCACCCATGCGGCACCTGCCGCATGGGGCCCGGCGACGATCCGCTGTCGGTGGTCGACCAGCGGCTGCGCGTGCGCGGCGTCGCCGGCCTGCGGGTGGTGGACGCGTCCATCATGCCGACCATCGTCAGCGGCAATACCAATGCGCCGACCATCATGATCGCGGAAAAAGCCGCCGACATGATGCGCTTCGACGCCCGACAATAAAAAACACAAGGACACATACATGAAACGCACGATGATCCATGCGGCCCTGCTGGCCGCGCTGACCGCCAACGCCATGGCAGCGCCATTGCCGCCCAAGCCCGCGCAGGAACCCAGCCAGGCCGGCGCGCCGACGGCCCGCACGGCGGAGCTGAACCGCGCCTTCGGCGCCAGCCTGCCGCTGGCCGACCAGCGCGATTTCGACGCCGCCACGCGCGGCCTGATCGCCACCATGCCGGACGCCGTCGTCAAGGACGCCAAGGGCGGCGTGGTGTGGGACAGCGGCCGCGGCGCCTTCGTGCGCGGCGAGGCGCCGGCCAGCGTCAATCCCAGCCTGTGGCGCCAGGAGACGCTGAACGGCGTGCACGGCCTGTTCAAGGTCGCCGACGGCATCTACCAGCTGCGCAGCTACGACCTGGCCAATATGACGCTGGTGGCCGGCAAGACCGGCTGGATCGTCATCGACCCGATGCTCACCGCCGAGGCGGCGCGGGCGGCGCTGGGCTTCGCCCGCCAGCAGCTGGGCGACAAACCGGTGGTGGCGGTAATCTACACCCACAGTCACCTCGACCATTTCGGCGGCGTGCGCGGCGTCATCGACGACGCCGAGGTCAAGGCCGGCAAGGTGCGCGTGATCGCGCCGGAAGGCTTCATGGAATCGGCGGTGGCGGAGAACGTCCTGGCCGGCAACGCCATGACGCGCCGCGCCCAGTACCAGTTCGGTACAGCGCTGCCGTGGAATGAACGCGGCATGATAGGCACGGGCCTGGGCAAGGCCACCTCGGTCGGCAGCATCGGCTTGATCGCGCCGACCGAGACCATCGCGAAGACCGGCCAGCGGCTCGACGTGGACGGCGTGCCGATCGTGTTCCAGATGGCGAACGGCACCGAGGCGCCATCCGAGATGACCTTCTACTTCCCGCAGCAAAAGGCCTTGTGCCTGTCCGAGGTGGTGTCGCAGACCATGCACAACATCTACACGCTGCGCGGCGCCAGGATGCGCGATGCGCTGGGCTGGAGCAAATACATCAACGAGATGCTGGACCTGTTCCCGGACGCCGAGGTGGGATTCCGCAGCCACCACTGGCCGACCTGGGGCCGGCAGGCGCTGCGCCAGCAGCTGGTCAACCAGCGCGACACCTATCGCTTCATCCACGACGAGGCGCTGCACCTGGCCAACCAGGGCAAGACGGCGGTCGACCTGGGCAACGCCGACTTCTTCCCGCGCGGCCTGCGCGACGACTTCTCCACGCACGGCTACTACGGCACCTTGAGCCACAACCTGCGCGGCGTCTTCGACTTTTACCTGGGCTGGTACGACGGCAATCCCGCCACGCTCAATCCGCTGCCGCGCCGGCAGAGCGCCACGCGCTACGTGGAGGCGATGGGCGGCGCTAGGGCGGTGCTGTCCAAGGCGCAGCAAGCCTACGACGCCGGCGACTACCGCTGGGTTGCCGAGATGGTCAACCACCTGGTGTACGCGCAGCCGGACAACCAGGCCGCGCGGGCGATGCAGGTCAAGGCGCTGGAGCAGCTGGGCTACCAGGCCGAATCTGGCGTATGGCGCAACGAGTACCTGACCGCCGCGCAGGAGCTGCGCGAAGGCGTCAAGCGCAATCCCACCTCGACCCAGGGGGCGGACCTGCTGAAGGCCGTGCCGCTGGAGATGATGTTCGACTTCATGTCGGTGCGGCTGGACCACCAGAAGAGCGACGGCCGCTCGGTGGGCATCAACCTGGCCTTCACCGACAGCGGCGACAACTACGCGCTGGAGCTGTCGAACTCCGTATTGAACAACACCAAGGGCAGGGTGCTGGCGCATCCCGATGTGACGCTGCGCCTGTCGCAGCCGGCGCTGTTCAAGATGCTGGTGGCGAAAGCGCCGCTGGCGCAGATGGTGCAGGCGGGCGAGGTCAAGCTCGAAGGCGATCCGCGCGCGCTGTCCTTCCTCGGCAACCTGGTCGACTTCGATCCACTGTTCAAGATCGTCACGCCATGAACCAGCCTTTTACCAGCCTGATTGAATGCCCGCTCGCGGCGGTCCACCAGCGTCTGCGCGCCGCCTGGCGGCGCGATCCCCATCCCGCCCGCAGCCAGCGCCACGACTGGCTGGAGCGGCTGGTGCAGCTGACCGAACGCCACGGCCAGGAGCTGGTGGAGGCCATCAGCGCCGACTTCGGCCACCGCTCGGCGCACGAGACGCGGCTGGCCGAACTGACGCTGATCGTCGGCGCCGCGCGCCATGCGCAGCGCCACCTGACGCAGTGGATGAAGCCGCGCCGCATGGCCACCGCCCTGCAGTTCCTGCCGGGCCGCAACCGGCTGCTGTGCCAGCCGGTGGGCGTGGTCGGCATCATCGCGCCGTGGAATTATCCGCACCAGCTGGCGTTCGGGCCGGCCATCGCCGCGCTGGCGGCCGGCAACCGGGTGATGCTCAAACCGTCCGAATATACACCGCGCTACTCGGCGCTGCTGGCGAAGCTGGTGCCGGCCTATTTCTCGCCGGACGAGATGGTGGTGGTCACCGGCGACAGCGCGGTGGCGCAGGGCTTCTCCGCGCTGCCGTTCGATCACCTGGTGTTTACCGGCTCGACCGCCACCGGCCGCCACGTGGCGCTGGCCGCGGCCCGCAACCTGACGCCGGTGACGCTGGAGTTGGGCGGTAAGTCGCCGGCCATCATCGACAGCAGCGCCGCGCTGGAGGCGGCTGCGGCCAGCCTGGTGTTCGGCAAGCTGGTCAACGCCGGCCAGACTTGCGTGGCGCCCGACTACCTGCTGGTGCCGGCCGCGCTGCGCGACGCCATGGTCGATGCGCTGTGCCTGGCGGCGGCGCGCATGTATCCGGCGCTGGCCGACAATCCCGATTACAGCGCCATCGTCAACGGCCAGCATCTGGAGCGCCTGCAAGGGCTGCTGGCCGACGCCGAGGCGCAGGGCGCCCGGCTGCTGCCGCTGGGCTGCGCCGACCGCGCCGAGCGGGAGCGCGCGGCCGCCGCCGGCAAGCTGGCGCCGATGCTGGTGCTGGACACGGCGCCGTCGATGCGCATCATGCAGGAAGAGATCTTCGGACCGCTGCTGCCGGTGCTGACCTATAGCGGCGACGTCGGCGAAGCGATCGCCTATATCAACGGCGGCGAGCGTCCGCTGGCCTTGTACTGGTACGGCAGCGATGCGCGCAACCGCGAGCGGGTGCTGCGCGAGACGGTGTCCGGCGGCGTCACGATCAACGACTGCCTGTGGCACTTGTGCCAGGAATCGCAGCCGTTCGGCGGCGCCGGCGCCAGCGGCATGGGGGCTTATCATGGCGTTTGGGGCTTCCGCGCCTTCAGCCAGCAAAAGCCGGTGTTTCATCAGTCGCGCCTGAGCGGCGTGCGCCTGCTGCATCCGCCCTACGGCAGGGTGTTCGACGGCATGCTGCGTCTGCTGAAGCTGATTGGCTAGCGCCGGCTGCAGCTGCGGCGGTTCAGTCGCGTATAACCAGGCTAAGGCGCGGCGCCGCGTTCCTCGCCGAGCGCCTGGGCGACATAACGCTTGATGGCGCCGCTGGACTTCATCCTGGCCACGATTTCCGCCAGGCGCGGCACCAGCGCCGCATGCCGCTTGTGCAGATAGATGTAGACCGGCGTGTCCTGCACCAGGCCGGCGTTGTAGACCTCGCCGTAGCGGTTTTGCAGCCTGGCCAGCTGAAGCTCTCCAAACTCTTCGAGATCGACAAAGACGTCGGTACGGCCGAGCGCGACGTTTTGCAAGCCCAACTGGCTGTCTACCACGGAGGAAACCTGGTCCGCAGGCAGGACCTGTTCGAGCCGCGTCTTGAAGGTGGTATAGCCGCTGCGATACTGCACCCGGTACGAGGTGCCTTTCAGGCTATCCCAGCCGCTTATCTTCAACCCCGGTATGCGGGTGAAGGCCGTCACCCGGAACGACACCAGCGCTTCGCCCACCCGGATCAGATTCGGGTGGTTGTCGCCGTAGGCATAGGCCCGTCCGACTTCGCCGTCGATCTTGCCGGCCCCTGCCTCGATGGAGCCACGCAAGGGCGGATAGAGGCGCACGTCGACATCCTTGCCCAGTTGATCGAAAGCGTCCGTGCAAATCAGCATCAGTACGCGCGGGGCGTAGTTGGTTTCCTTGGGATAGGGATGGGCAAGCAGTATCGTTTCGCGCGCGGCGGCCACATTCCCCTGCATCAGGCCCAGGCAAAGCATCAATGTGGCTGCAGATCTCACGGTCGGTCCATTGAAGGAGTGCATTGCCCTCATTTTACTCCCGGCTGCTTGCAATGGCTTAGTCGCTCAAGATTGGTGAAACCGTGTGCGCTGGCTTGCGTATAAACGGTATATCTGAATTTTACCGAGGCGCCGGCGCAACCGCCGGCGATGCATATGACCTGCACCACGCATCCCTCAAAAGAAACCGTCCGTGCCTATCTGGCGCGTCGCGCCAAGGCGGTGTCGGCGCCACCGCCGCCGCTGGAAGAAATTCGCCGTCAGCTGGGCTGGTACCTGGTGCCAGCCGTCGGCAAACGCTGCTCGTGTGCTGTTTGGCAAGACAGGCAGTTCTGAGCGGTGGGCTGGACCCGCAGGCGCTCCGGCGCGATCGGCTCGCCGCAGCTCAGGCAGCGGCCATAGCTGCCGTCGGCCAGGCGCGCGCAGGCGGCGTCGAGGCTGCGCAGCGCGAACAGTTCGTCCGCCAGCCGCGTCAGGTCGCAGCGCGGCAGTTGCCGGATCACGGCAGGGTCGTCCAGCGATGCGTTGCCGGCCAGAAGGAGAGAGGCCAGCGGCTGCGCCGACGCCAAACGCCGGCGCAGCTGGGCTGTCAGTTCGGCGTGCTGGTGCTGCAGGCGGGTGGCGAGCGATGCCAGGTCGGGTGGGAAAGACGGATTCATGGCCTCACTGTAAGGCCATGCCCGGACGCCGTCTGTAGCGTCCCTTGATCCAGATCAAAATGCCCGACAATACTTGCGGGTGGCGCCGGCCACGGTGGGGCGGATTGCCGATATGGCACTTTTTTTTGTGTTCCGGGGCATTCGATCGTATGATTTGGTTCTGGATGCCGGACCGGCATCGTTTTACAGGACGCGCTGTTGAAAAATCTCGGAATTGAGGGCTTGAGCCTGGAATGGTTGTTGGCGTCGGCCACCGACGCCATGCTGATCGTCGACCAGGCCGGCAACATCGTGCTGGCCAATCCGGCGCTGGAGAGCATGTTCGGCTACGGTTCCGGCGAGATGCTGGGGCTGGCGCTGGAGGCGCTGGTGCCGGCCCGCTTCCACGCCGCCCATGTCGGCCACCGGGCCGATTTTTTTGAGCAGCCGCGCGCCCGCGCGATGGGCGCTGGCGCCGAGCTGTTCGGGCGGCACCGTGCCGGCCACGAGTTCGGCGTCGAGGTCAGCCTGTCGCCGCTGCGCACCTCGCAGGGGCTGCCGCTGGTGCTGGCCACGGTGCGCGATGTCACCGAGCGCAAGCTGGCCCAGCAGGCGCTGCAGGAAAGCGAGGCGCGCATGCGCGCCATCTTCGAGACCGCCGTCGACGCCATCCTCACCATCGACGAGCAGGGCGTGCTGGAGCGGTTGAATCCGGCCGCCGAACGCCTGTTCGGCTACGCCGAGGCGGAAGTGGCGGGCCGCAACGTCTCGATGCTGATGCCGCAGCCGCACCGCAAGCTGCACGACGGCTACCTGGCGCACTACCGCGACACCGGCGAGAAGCGCATCATCGGCAAGGGCCGCGAGGTGGAAGGCTTGCGCAAGGATGGCAGCGTGTTCCCGATGGAGCTGTCGGTGGTGGAAATGCAGCTGGGCGCGCGCCGCATGTTCACCGGCATGGTGCGCGACATTTCCGAACGCAAGCAGGCGGAGGAGCACAACCGCCGCCTGATGCAGGAAATTTCCAGCGCCAACGAGGAGTTGACCAACTTCGCCTACGTGGTGTCGCACGACCTGAAGGCGCCGTTGCGCGGCATCGGCTCGCTGGCCGACTGGCTGGCCACCGACTACGCTGACCAGTTCAACGACGAAGGCAAGGAGCACATGCGGCTGCTGATCAACCGGGTGCACCGGATGAGCAGCCTGATCGACGGCATCCTGCAATACTCGCGCGTGGGCCGGGTGCGCGAGGCGCAGTCGGCGGTCGATCTGAACCGGCTGCTGGTGGACGTGGTGGACCTGCTGGCGCCGCCGCCGCAGTTCCGCATCACGGTGGCGCCGGCCTTGCCGACGGTGCAGGCTGAGCCGACCCGCATCCAGCAAGTGTTCCACAACCTGATCTCCAACGCCATCAAGTACATGGACAAGCCGGACGGCATGATCGAGATCGGCTGCGAGGACGACGGCAGCCACTGGCGCTTCAGCGTGCGCGACAACGGCCCCGGCATCGAGCCCCGCCACTTCGAGCGCATCTTCCAGCTGTTCCAGACGCTGGCCTCGCGCGACCGGGTCGAGAGCACCGGCGTCGGCCTGGCGCTGGCCAAGAAAATCGTGGAAATGTACCAGGGCCGCATCTGGCTCGAATCGCAGATGGGGCAGGGCTGCACCTTCTGGTTCACGCTGCCCAAGTCCGGCGCCCGACTATCCGGAACAGGAAGCCCCGCATGAAAGTCAGTAACAAACCCATCCTGCTGGTCGAGGACGACCACGTCGACATCATGACCATCCGGCGCGCGCTGAAGGAAATCCAGGTCGGCAACCCGGTGGTCAGCATGGAGCACGGCGAGGCGGGACTGGACTACCTGCGCGATCCGGCGCAGGAACGGCCCTGCATCATCCTGCTGGACTTGAACATGCCGGTCATGAACGGCATCGAGTTCCTGCAGCAGGTCAAACATGATGCGTCGCTGCGGCGGATTCCGGTGATCGTGCTGACCACCTCCGAGGAGCAGCAGGACAAGGTGCGCAGCTTCGACCTCGGCGTGGCCGGCTACATGGCCAAGCCGGTCGACTACCGCCGCTTCGTCGAGATGATGCGCTCGATCGACCGGTACTGGACCATCAGCGAGATGCCGTGAGCAGCTCCCTGCGCGTGCTGATCGTCGAGGACGACGCGGTCGACCGCATGGCCTGCCGGCGCGCGTTCGCCGCCGCCGCCGCCGGCTTCGAGCTGCTGGAGGCCGACAGCGGCGAGCAGGGCCTGGAGCTGGCGCGCAGCCAGCGTCCCGACTGCATCCTGCTCGACTACCATTTGCCCGACCTGACCGGGCTGGAGTTCCTGGCCCACCTGAACGAGGACGGCGCCGCGCAGGGCATTCCGGTGATGATGCTGACCGGCGCCGACAGCGCCGCCGTCGCGGCCGAGGCCATGCGGCGCGGCGCGCGCGAGTATCTGGTCAAGGACGTCGACGGCTACTACCTGGAGTTCCTGCCGGGCGCGATCCACCGCATGCTGCGCGAACAGCGGCTGCTGGACGACAAGCGCCAGGTCGAGGCGCAGTTCCGCACGCTGGTCGAGCAGATGCAGGCGATCAGCTACATCGCCGAGCTGGACGGCGCGCTGCGCTACATCAGTCCGCAGATCGGCCTGCTGGGCTACAGCCCGGCCGAATGGCTGGCCGATGCGGCGCTGCACGGCAGCCTGATGGACCCGGAGCAGCGCGAGGCGACGCTGGCGGCGCTGCAGCGCAGCCGCCGCGACGGCAGCCCGCTGCATCTGGAATACCGGCTGCACGCGCGCGACGGCCGCGCGCTGTGGCTGCGCGACCAGGCCGAACTGGTGCGCGACGAGCAGGGCCAGCCGCTGTTCATGCAGGGCATCATGATCGACATCACCCAGACCAAGCTGGGCGAGCAGGCCTTGCTGGCGTCGCAGCAGGCGCTGCGCAGCCTGTCGGCGCACCAGGAACAGATCAAGGAAAATGAACGCAAGCGCATCGCCCAGGAAATCCACGACGAGCTGGGCGGCCTGCTGACCGGCATCAAGGCGTATATCGCGGTCAGCATCGAGCGCGCCGCGGCGGCCTCCGCACCGGCCGAACCGTTGCTGGCCGAGGCGGCCGGACTGGCGCAGGACGCGATCGACACGGTGCGGCGCGTGATCACCGACCTGCGCCCCAGCGTGCTGGACCAGCTGGGCGTGTGGGCCGCGCTGGAGTGGTACGCCGAACAGGTCGAACGCCGCTCGGGCCTGCATTGCCAGTGCACGGTGGCGGCTGCGGCGGCCGAGCTGGAACTCGATGCCGGGCGCAGCACGATGCTGTTCCGCATCGCGCAGGAAGCCTTGACCAATGTGGTGCGGCACGCCGGCGCCAGCAACGCCGCGCTGCAGGTCGACTATGCCGACGGCGTGCTGGAACTGCGCATCAGCGACGACGGCCAGGGCATAGCGGCCGAGCGCCTGCTGAACCGCGAGAGCTGGGGTATCCTCGGCATGCATGAACGCTGCCGTCATTTCGACGGCGAACTGAAAATTACCGGACAGCCCGGCGAGGGAACGACCCTGCTGCTGCGCCTGCCATTGGACGAACAACATGAGTACTAATCCCATCCGCGTATTGCTGGTCGACGACCATGCGATCGCGCGCAACGGCGTGCGTTTGATGCTGAGCTCGGCCGACGATATCCGCGTCGACGGCGAGGCCTGCAACGCGCAGGAAGCGCTGCAACTGGTCCTGGCCCAGGAGTTCGACGTGGCGCTGCTCGACATCACCATGCCCGGCAAGAACGGCCTGGAGCTGCTCAAGCAGCTGCGCAGCGAGCGCCCCAAGCTGGCCGTGCTGATGCTGAGCACCTATTCGGAAGACATCTACGCGGTGCGCGCGCTCAAGCTGGGCGCGGCCGGCTACCTGATCAAGGACGCCCCGACCACCACGCTGGTGGCGGCGGTGCGCAAGGCCGCCTCGGGCGGCAAGCACGTCAGCCCGGCCTTGCTGGAGAAGCTGGCCAGCCTGATCGGCGGCGGCGGCAACGCCGGCCACGAGGCCCTGTCCAACCGCGAGCTGGAGGTGCTGAAGCTGATCGCGGCCGGCGAATCGCTGGTGCGCATCGGCGAAACCCTGCACCTCAGCCCCAACACGGTGACCACCTACCGCTCCCGCATCCTGGAAAAAATGGGACTCGATAGCAATGCCGAACTGACCCGCTACGCCCTGGAGCACGGGCTGATCTAGCGGTTGTAGGGGATCCCCTACAGGAATTTGTCGGCCACCCCCTACACGACAGGGCCGCGAAGCCCGATGCGCAGCGCGCCCGCCATCGTCGATACTGATCCCATACCGAATCCATCGCTGCGATGCGACGGACAGCACAACAGGGAGCATGGACATGACGACGAATCTACAACTTGCCGCATCCGGCGGCGCAACGGGCGCAGGCCAGAGCAAGTGCGCGAAGTGCGGCTTCAAGAACCTGTGCCTGCCGCAGGGGCTCAGCGACAGCGAGATCGGCCGGCTGGACAAGATCATCGTCCGCCGCCGCCGGGTCGAGCGCGACGAAAACCTGTGCCGCATGGATCAGCCGTTCCACAGCCTGTACGCGGTGCGCTTCGGCCACTTCAAGACCTCGCGCGTCAACCACGGCGGCCAGCAGCAGATCACCGGCTTCCAGATGGCGGGCGAACTGCTGGGCATGGACGCCATCGGCAACGGCCAGCACGCTTGCGGCGTGGTGGCGCTGGAGGACAGCGAGGTGTGCGAGATTCCTTTCGCCCGCCTGCAGGAATTGTTTGCCGAAGTGCCGCAACTGCTGCGCCACTTCCACCGCATCATGAGCCAGGAAATCATGCGCGAGCAAAACGCCATGCTCTTCCTCGGCAATATGCGCGCCGAGCAGCGCTTCGCCACCTTCCTGCTGAACCTGTCGACCCGCTATGCGGCGCGCGGCTACTCGCCCAGCAGCTTCCAGTTGCGCATGTCGCGCGAGGATATCGGCGACTACCTGGGCCTGACCATCGAAAGCATCAGCCGATTGCTGTCGCGCTTCCGCGCCAGCGGCTGGATCGCGGTCGACAAGCGCGAACTGCGCCTCCTCGACCACGCCAAGCTGGAGGAGCTGGCCACCGGCATCGCGCCGGCCGCCGCCGCACCGGCCCGCGCTCCCATCTTCATGCAGGCCGCTAACGCCTAGTGCGCCATCAGTACCGGCAGCGTCATCCCGCGCAGGACGCTGCGGGTGGCGCCGCCCAGCATCCATTCGCGCACGCGCCAGTGGCCGTAGCCGCCCATGACCAGCATGTCCGCGCCCACCTCGGACGCCATCTCCAGCAGCGCTGTGCCGGCCTGCCGTCCGCCGTCCACTTCGGTTACGGTGGCGCTGACGCCATGCCGGGCCAGATAGCGGGCCAGCTCGACGCCCGGCAGCCCGGCCTGCCGAGCGTGGTAGTCCGGTGCCGGGCTGACCGCCAACGTGACGCGCGCCGCGCGCCGCAGCTGCGGCAGGGCGGCCGTCAAGGCGCGGATGGCCGCCACGCTGCCGTCCCAGCCCACCAGCACATGTTCTCCGACCTGCTCGAAGCGGCCGTTGTGGGGCACGATCAGCAGCGCGCGGGCGCACTGGAACATGACGTCCTGCGGCAGCCGGTTCGGCAGCGCGTATGGATCGCCGTCGGGGTCGCCCTGGCCCAGCACCAGCAGGTCGGCATAGGGGCTTTGCAGGATCAGGCCGTCGTCCGCCGCGTCGTCGACCAGGCGGGTCTCGAAGGAGGGCAAGCCCATGCGGCTGGCACAATCGGCGAACTGGGTCAGCGCGGTGTCGGCGCGGGTGCGCAGCAGGCGCAGGTCGAAGGGGAAGGGCGCGCCGATGGGGGCGATCGAACCATCGGGCACGGCATGGCGCGACAAGCCGGTCATGGCGGCGCCGATCAGATGGGCGTCGTGCGCCTGCGCCAGCTGGGCCGCGAGCCGGATGCGTTGCGCCGCCTGGGGCGAGCCGTCGGCGTGCACGAGTATCGTTTTGTAGGACATGCTACCTCCGTGATGGGTGCCACTGCATATGCATCCATCGTAGGGAGTTGAATGTGAAGTTTGATTGATTCAGATCAAGCGCGGGCCAGTCAGCCTACAAAGGCAGCGCCGTCTCATACTTCACTTCGCGCAGCGCCACGCTGGTGTTGACCTGCGATACGCCGTTCAGCTTGACCAGCACGTTGTGCAAAAAGTCGTGGTAGGCGTCCATGTCGGCCACGATCACCTTGACCATGTAGTCCGAACTGCCGGTGGTCTCGTAGCACTCCACCACTTCCGGCCGCAGCCGCATCGCCGCCTCGAACTGCTCGACCACGCCCTCCGCATGCCGCAGCAGCGAAATATGCAGCAGGCACACCACGGACAGGCCCAGCTTGCGCCGGTCCACCAGCGCGGTGTAGCGGACGATGTAGCCGTTGTCCTCCAACTCCTTTTGGCGGCGCCAGCACGGACTGGCCGACATGCCGATCTTCTCCGCCAGCTCGTTGGACGAGATCCTGCCGTTTTTCTGCAATTCGACGAGGATTTTCAGCGAGGCTGGGTCGATAGACACGTTTTTCATGATTTTACTCGTTTTGAGAAAGATTTTCGCCATTTTAGCGCTCTGAGGCGACTAGATAGAAATAATTTTTCGCCTATGGGGACATATCCTTTCTCATCAAAAAAATATAGACGAGACAATGAATACCCTGACCCTGCCTGTGCCATTCCTGGCCGATCCCCACTATGCGTTGGACGATAACCTGACCCGCGCCGAAGGCCGCGTATTCCTGACCGGCACCCAGGCGCTGGTGCGCCTGCTGTGCATGCAAAAGCTCAGCGACGAGGCGCGGCAACTCAACACCGCCGGTTTCGTCAGCGGCTACCGTGGTTCGCCGCTGGGCGCCGTGGACCAGGAACTGTGGCGCGCCAAGGACCTGCTGCAAGGCCACCACATCGAATTCCTGCCGGCGATTAACGAAGAGCTGGGCGCGACCGCCGTCATGGGCTCGCAGCAGGTCGAGGCCGACCCGACGCGCAAGGTCGACGGCGTGTTCGCCATGTGGTACGGCAAAGGGCCTGGCGTGGACCGCGCCGGCGATGCGCTCAAGCACGGCCACGTCTACGGCTCGTCGCCGACCGGCGGCGTGCTGGTGATCCTGGGCGACGACCACGGCTGCGTGTCGTCGTCGATGCCGCACCAGAGCGAGCAGGCGCTGATCGCCTGGAGCATGCCGGTGATTAATCCGGCCAATATTCAGGAGTACATGGAGTTCGGTCTGTACGGCTGGGCCATGTCGCGCTATTCGGGAGCGTGGAGCGGCTTCAAGGCGATCTCGGAAACGGTGGAGGGCGGCGCGGTGGTCGAGCTGCCGCCGCTGCCGCAGTACGTCACGCCGACCGATTACGTGGCGCCGCCGGACGGCCTGCACAACCGCTGGCCGGACCTGCCAGGCCTGGCGCTGGAGCAGCGCGCGGCCGCCAAGCTGGAAGCGGTGCAGGCCTTCGCCCGTGCCAATTCCATCGACCGGCTGGTGGTGCCGGCGCCGCGCGCCACCATCGGCATCATCAGCGCCGGCAAGGCCTACCTCGATCTGCTGGAGGCGCTGGAGCGCATGGAGCTGCCTTTGGCCCGGCTGGAACAACTGGGCGTACGCCTGTACAAACCGGGCCTGACCTATCCGCTGGAGCGTACCCGTTTGTCGGCGTTTGCGGCCGGCCTGAGCGAGATCCTGGTGGTGGAAGAGAAGGGCGCCGTCATCGAGCAGCAGGTCAAGAACCTGTTTTACAACCTGCCTTCCGAGCAGCGTCCCACGGTCATCGGCAAGACCGACCGCGACGGCCACGAGCTGCTGTCGGCGCTGGGCGAGCTGCGGCCGTCGCGCATCGCGCCGGCGCTGGTGCGCTGGCTGGCGCCGAAGTTCGCGCAGCTGGACCTGGCGCGCATGCTGCCGGAATTCTGCGCCGCCGAGCTGCTGTCCAACGGCGCCGATGGCGTCAAGCGCACGCCGTATTTCTGCTCCGGCTGCCCGCACAACACCTCCACCCGCGTGCCGGAAGGCAGTCGCGCGCTGGCCGGCATCGGCTGTCACTTCATGGCGACGTGGATGAAGCGCGACACCAACTACCTGGCGCAGATGGGCGGCGAGGGCGTCGCCTGGGTCGGTTCCTCGCGTTTCGTCGGCGAGCCGCACGTGTTCCAGAACCTGGGCGACGGCACCTACTACCATTCGGGATCGCTGGCGATACGGCAGGCGATTGCGGCCCGCACCAACATCACCTACAAGATCCTGTACAACGACGCGGTGGCGATGACCGGCGGGCAGCCGGTGGACGGCAGCCTGTCGGTGCCGCAGATCGTGCAGCAAGTCTGTAGCGAGGGCGCGAAAAAAGTCGTGGTGGTGACCGACGCGCCGGAAAACTACCAGGGCGTGAGCTTGCCGGAAGGCGTGACCGTGCATCATCGCACCGAACTCGATGCGATGCAGCGCATGCTGCGCGAGATCGCCGGCGTGACGGTGCTGGTGTACGACCAGACCTGCGCCGCCGAGAAGCGCCGCCGCCGCAAGAAGAACAAGCCGGGCAAGGTGGTCTTCCCCGACCCGGCGCGCCGCATGGTGGTCAACCCCGCCGTGTGCGAAGGCTGCGGCGATTGCGGCGTGCAGTCGAACTGCCTGTCCATCCTGCCGCTGGAAACGGAACTGGGCCGCAAGCGCCAGATCGAGCAATCGTCCTGCAACAAGGACTACTCCTGCGTCGAAGGCTTCTGCCCGAGCTTTGTCTCGGTGCTCGGCGGCGCGCTGCGCAAGCCGGAAAGCGTGAAGCTGTCGCTGGCCGATCTGGAACGGGCGCTGGCCGACTATCCAACGCCGCCGCGCCATGCGCTGGCCAAGCCGTTCGAGATCCTGGTGGCTGGTGTCGGCGGTACCGGCATTGTCACGGTCGGCGCCTTGATCTCGATGGCGGCCCACCTGGAGGGTAAGGGGGCATCGACGCTGGACTTCATGGGCTTTGCGCAGAAGGGCGGCGCGGTGCTGTCGCATGTGCGGGTGGCGTCGTCGCCGTCGCGCCTGAACCAGGTGCGCATCGACCTGCGCCAGGCCGACGCGGTGTTCGCCTGCGACCTGGTGGTGGCCGCCATGCCGGACAGCCTGTCCGTGATGCGCGAAGGTCACACCAGGGTGGTGGCCAATGAGCGCGAGATCCCGACCGCAGACTTCACCCGCGAGCGCGACGCCTCGATCAACAAGGCCGGCCTGCTGGAGAAGCTGGCCGCATCGGCCGGCGCGGCCAACGTGCTGCAACTGGACGCGCAGGAAACCGCGCAGCGCTTCCTCGGCGATCCGATCGGCGGCAATATCCTGTTGATGGGCTTTGCCTGGCAACTGGGGCTGGTGCCGGTGGGCCTGGAGGCGCTGATGCGGGCGATAGAACTGAACGCCGTCGCCATCGACATGAACAAGCGCGCCTTCACGCTGGGCCGCCTGGCCGCCGCCGACCGCGCCGCGCTGGACCGGCTGGTGCAGCCGTCGCAGCAGGTGATCCAGTTCGCCGCGCCGAAGTCGCTGGCCGATATCGTGGCCTTCCGCGTCGACTGGCTGACCAGCTACCAGAACGCCGCCTACGCGCGCCAGTACGCGGACGCGGTGGCCGCCGTCGAGCAGCGCGAGATCGCGCTGGAAGGCAGCGGCTCGCGCAGGCAGCTGAGCAAGGCCGTGGCGCGCAACCTGTTCAAGGTCATGGCTTACAAGGACGAGTACGAAGTGGCGCGGCTGCATGCCGATCCTGCCTTCCGCGCGCAGATCGCCGCGCAGTTCGACGGCGACTACAAGCTGGCCTTCCATCTGGCGCCGCCACTGCTGGCGCGCCGCAAGCCGGGCTCCGATGTGCCGGTCAAGATGCGCTTCGGCGGCTGGATGATGCCGGCCTTCGGCGTGCTGGCCAGGTTCAAATCGCTGCGCGGCACGCCGCTTGACGTTTTCGGCTACACGCAGGAGCGCAAGCGCGAACGCGCGCTGCGCGACCGCTACCTGGCGTTCGCCGCCGAACTGGCGGCCAGCCTGAAGGCCGACAACAAGGAGGTCGCGCTGAAGCTGGCGCAGTTGCCGGACCAGGTGCGCGGCTACGGCCACGTGAAACTGGCGGCGCTGGATAAGGCGGACGCGCAGTGGACCGAACTGGCGGCCCGCTTCCGCGCCGCCCGCGTGGTGGAGCTGAAGCGGCAGGCCTGAGCAGTTCAATGTAGCGTTCGACGTGTGTTGCCGTACATACCGATGCGGGCCGATCGGCGATGCTGGCGTTATCCATATCGACGGAATCCACCATGCCACGCTCCAGAACAGGCGGCCGCGCCGACCCTGCCACCGATTACGAAGGCTACGTGCGCGTGCGGGGCGCGCGCGAACACAATCTGAAAAACGTCGATGTCGACCTTCCCCGCAATGCGCTGGTGGTGTTCACCGGCGTGTCCGGATCGGGCAAGTCGTCGCTGGCGTTCGGCACCCTGTATGCCGAAGCCCAGCGGCGCTATCTGGAATCGGTCTCGCCGTACGCGCGGCGTTTGTTCCACCAGATGCCGGTGCCCGAGGTCGACGCTATCGACGGCCTGCCGCCGGCGGTGGCGTTGCAGCAGCAGCGCGGCACGCCCACCACCCGCTCCTCGGTTGGCAGCGTCACCACCTTGTCCAACTCACTGCGCATGCTGTATTCGCGCGCCGGCGACTATCCGGCCGGCCAACCGTTGCTGTACGCCGAATCGTTTTCGCCCAATACGCCGCAGGGCGCCTGCCCGCAATGTCATGGACTGGGCCGGATCTATGAAGCCACCGAACGCTCGATGGTGCCGGACGACCGCCTGACCATCCGCGAGCGGGCGGTGGCGGCCTGGCCGACCGCGTGGCACGGCCAGAACCTGCGCGATATCCTGGTCACGCTGGGCTACGATGTCGATACGCCATGGCGCGAGTTGCCGAAGAAGACGCGGGAGTGGATCCTGTTCACCGACGAGCAGCCGACGGTGCCGGTCTATGCCGGGCTGACGCCGGCCGAGGCGCGGCGCGCCCACAAGCGCAAGGAAACGCCCAGCTACCAGGGCACGTTCACGGGAGCGCGCAAGTACGTGCTGCAGACCTTCGCCGGCACCGAAAGCGCGCTGATGAAAAAGCGCGTGGCCCAGTACCTGGTGGGCATGGATTGCCCGCTATGCCAGGGCAAGCGCCTGCGGGCGGAGGCGCTGGCGGTGCGCTTTGCCGGCCACGATATCACCGAGATCGGACGCCTGTCGCTGCAGCGGCTGGCGCAACTGCTGCAGCCCTATGCCGACGGCAAGGGCGGCGCCCGCAGGGATGCCAAGCGCCACCCGGAAAAGACCATCGTCACCCAGCGCATCGCCGCCGATCTGCTGGCGCGGCTGGCGGTGCTGCTCGACCTGGGGCTGGGCTACCTGAGCCTGGAGCGCGCCACGCCGACGCTGTCGCCGGGGGAGTTGCAGCGGCTGCGGCTGGCCACGCAGGTGCGATCCAGCCTGTTCGGCGTGGTGTATGTGCTCGATGAGCCGTCCGCCGGCCTGCATCCGGCCGATACCGAAGCGCTGTTGCGGGCGCTGGACCGCCTGAAGGCGGCCGGCAACTCGCTGTTCGTGGTCGAGCATGCGCTGGAGGTGATCCGCCATGCCGACTGGATCGTCGACGTCGGCCCCGGTGCGGGCCAGCACGGCGGCCAGGTGCTGTACAGCGGCGCGCCGGACGGGCTGGCGGCGGTGGCGCAGTCGCGCACGGCGCACTATCTGTTCGGCAGGGCGCCGGTGTCGGACCTGCCCGTGCGCGCAGCGAGCGGCTGGTTGCGCTTGCGCGGCGTGGTGCGCAACAATCTGGCCGGGCTGGACGCCGACTTTCCGCTGGGGGTGCTGAGCAGCGTGAGCGGCGTCTCCGGCTCCGGCAAGTCCAGCCTGGTCAGCCAGGCCTTGGTGCAGCTGGTGCAGGCGCGCCTGGGCCACGAGCCCGCGCGCGAGCCGGCCGATGCGCCCGACGATGTGCTGGCGCACGCCGAACCGGGCGCGCTGCAGGGGCGGGTGGCGGACGGCATGGTGGGCATCAAGCGGCTGGTGCAGGTCGACCAGAAACCGATAGGCCGCACGCCGCGCTCGAATCTGGCCACTTACACCGGCCTGTTCGACCACGTCCGCAAGCTGTTCGCCGCCACCCGCTCGGCGCGTGCGCGGCACTACGACGCCGGCCGCTTTTCCTTCAACGTCGCCAAGGGCCGCTGCGCGCATTGTTCCGGCGAGGGCTTTGTCATGGTGGAGCTGCTGTTCCTGCCCAGCGTGTACACGCCTTGTCCCGAGTGCGGCGGCACGCGCTACAACCCGCAAACGCTGGCGGTGCGCTACCGCGACCACAATATCGCCGATGTATTGGCACTGACCGTGGACGCGGCCCGGGAATTCTTCGAAGACGTGCCGGCGCTGCGGCATGCGCTGGAGGTGCTGCGCGCGGTGGGCCTCGGCTATCTGCGTATCGGCCAACCCGCCACCGAGTTGTCCGGCGGCGAGGCGCAGCGCATCAAGCTGGCGACCGAACTGCAGCGGGCCAGCCGCGGCGACACGCTGTATGTGTTGGACGAGCCGACCACCGGCCTGCATCCGGCCGACATCGATTTACTGTTGCAACAGCTGCGTGGGCTGGTCGCGTCGGGCAACACGGTGATCGTGGTGGAACACAACGTGCAAATGCTGGTTGCCAGCGACTGGGTGGTGGACGTCGGGCCGGGTGCGGGCGACGAAGGCGGCCGCATCGTCGCCGCCGGCACGCCGTCCGCAGTGGCGGCATGCGCGGATAGCCGCACCGCGCCCTACCTGGCGCGCGCCTTGGCGCAGGCGGGGCGCCACTGAGGCGGCAGGCCTGGTCAGTTCTTGGCAGGGTCGTAGGACAGCACGACCTTGTAGCCTTCCGGCGCGATCGAGGTATCGAAGGGATAGCTGGTGAAGTTCTGCTGGTCGACCAGTCCGAGGTTGATCAGGATGGTGTGCGGCAGATCCTTGCCGCGCCCCTCCAGCAGGTTGACGGCGGCGTTGATCGCCACCCGCGCCTGGCTCACGCCCTTGGTGTCGGCGGCGGCGTAGATGTCGCCGTTGCGTATCATGTGGGCGATTTCGTCGGTCAGGTCGTAGGCCACCACGCGCAGCTTGCCGGTCAAGCCGGCCGCCTTGACCGGCTGCACCGCGGCCGGCGCGCAGCCGGTGCAGCCCAGCAGGTAATCTAGCTTGGCGCCGTGCTTGGCCAGCATCTGCGTGGCCAGCTGCGTCTGCACCTTGCGGTCGCTGTCGCCGTAGCGGATGTCGATGATGTTGACCGCGATCTTCGCTTCCGCCGCCGCGATCCGCGTGCCGTCCACTTCTCCCTTGACCCAGCCCGCGCCCATCGGGCCGGGCAGCAGGCCGATGTTGATCGACTTCAGGCCGCGCTGCTGGGCGTCGCGCACCATCCAGCGGGTCGCTTCCATGCCCATGGCGCGCAGCGAGGTGGTGACCTTGATCGCCAGGTCGTCGCTGCGGCTGTCGTTGGCCAGTTCGAACACCGGTATGCCGGCGGCGCGCGCCTTGGCGATCGAGTGGTTATTGGCCGTCATGCCGATCGGCGAGATGACGATGGCGTCGTACTTGGCGGCGATGGCGACGTCCATCTGCTGCAACTGGCCTTTCAGGTCGTCGTAGCCGGTGGCCGGCAGAATGTCGACCGCGACGCCCAGCCGGCGCGCTTCGCTGATGACGCCATAGCTGCATCCGGCCCAATACGGGTCTTTCAGGTGCGGGAACAGGAAGGCGATGCGCCAGTGCTTGCTGGCCTTGGAAGTCATCGCATAACTGCCGGGCACCACGCGGCCGCTGGCCAGCGCGTCGTCGGCAGAACCGTTGGCTTGCAGCGGGCGGAAAATCGATACCACCGGCACCGGCGCGAATTTGGCCGACGGCGCCGCCGGCGCGGCAACGGCGGCCGGCGCCATGCACACGCCCAGCGCACCCAGACAGGCCAATGTTCGTAAGCGATGATTGAAGAAACTGAGCATGCGGTGTTTTTCTTCCGTATCGGCGAATGTAAGCTGGTGACTTGTTTAGTACAATTCTAACCGCATCGGCAGGGCGGTGGGGGATCTGACATTTGTCATGTCAAAGTTGTGTCATTTGCTTCTGGTCGGCCGGCCGCCATCGCGGCACACTGTCGTCATACCAACCCGGAGACCTCAATGAACCCTGTACTTTCGAAGATGCTGTTTGCCTGTGGCCTCGGCCTGTCCATCCCGGCGCTGGCCGACACCTGGCTGATACGCGACGCCCGTGTGTTCGACGGTGAGCGGATGCACGCTAAACGTTCAGTGCTGGTCAAGGACGACAAGATCGTCGACGCCGACTTCCGTGGCGGCGCGCCGGCCGGTGCGCACATCGTCGACGGCGCCGGCCGCACGCTGCTGCCCGGCCTGATCGACGCCCACGTCCATGCCTACCGCCACTTCGAACTGCCGCTGATGTTTGGCGTGACCACGCAGATCGACATGTTCACCGGCGTGGCGGCGATGCAGCAGATCAGCGCCAAAATGCGCAGCAACGACAACCGCACCCAGGCCGACATGTATTCGGCCGGCACGCTGGTCACCGCGCCGGGCGGCCACGGCACTGAATATGGCATGGCGATACCGACGCTGACGCGGCCCGAGGAAGCTCAGGCCTTCGTCGACGCCCGCATCGCCGAGGGCTCGTATTTCATCAAGATCGTGATGGAGCCGGGTCGTCCCGGCCATGCGACGCCAACGCTGGACCTGCCGACCGTCAAGGCGGTGATAGCCGCGACCCATTTGCGCGGCAAGCTGGCGGTGGTCCACGTCAGCAACCTGGCCGACGCCCGCGCCGCGCTGGAAGCGGGCGCCGACGGCCTGGCCCACCTGTTCAACGGCGAGCGTTTGAGCGACGCGGAACTGGCCGGTTTCGTCAAGCTGGTGCAGCAGAAGCGCGCCTTCGTCATCCCGACCATGAGCGTGTTGGAGAGCATCGTCGGCATGCGTGAGGACGACGTGACCGGCGACGCCGGCCTGGCCGCCTTGCTCACCAAGGAGCAGGCCGCGCCGCTGAAAGTCACCTACGGCCAGCAAGTCAATGCCGCGCTGATGGCGGCGCCCAACCAGGTGGTGGCGGCGCTGGGCAAGGCCGGCGTGCCGCTGCTGGCCGGCACCGACGCCGGCAATTCCGGCACCCAGTACGGCATCAGCGTGCTGCACGAAATGCGCTCGCTGGTGCAGGCCGGCCTGACGCCGCAGCAGGCGCTGGCCGCCGCCACGTCGGCGCCGGCGCGCGCCTTCAAGCTGGCCGACCGTGGCCGCATCGCCAAGGGCTACAAGGCCAACCTGCTGCTGGTGCAGGGCGACGCCGGCAGCGATATCGGCGCGCTGCACCACATCGTCGAAGTGTGGAAGGACGGCGACGCCGTCAGCCCGCTGCGCAAGGCCCAGCTGGAGAAAGTAGCGCAGGAGCTGGCGCCGCGCACGCAGCCGCCGCTGGCGCTGCCGGCCGGTGGCCGCATCAGCCAGTTCTCGGCCGATAAGCTGGCCAGCCCGATCGGCATAGGCTGGATGCCGTCCACCGACCAATTCGCCGGCGGCAAATCCAGCGTCGAGCTGAAGGTGCAGGACGCCAAGGAGGGAGAGGACGGCCAGCGCCCGCTGGCGGTGAACGCCAAAGTGCAAGCCGGCTTTGCCTACCCGTGGGCCGGCCTGGCCTTCATGCCCGGCGCGCAGATCATGCAGCCGGCCGACCTGCGCGGCGCCAAGGTGCTGCGCTTCCGCGTCAAGGGCGACGGCCAGCGCTACAACGTCGGCATCCTGTCGAGCGGCATTCAGATTCCGGTCAACCAGGGCTTCGAGGCCTCGGCCGAGTGGAAAGAGGTGGCGCTGCCGTTCGATGGCTTCAAGGGCATAGACTTTGGCGCGGTGACCATGATAGCGTTCAACGCTGGCCCGAAGGTGGGCGAGTACCAGTTCCAGATCGCCGACGTGCGGCTGGTGAACGAGTAACAGGCAAAGGACGGACGTGGCGATACTACACAGTTTGAAGAGCATGCTGGGCCGGCCCTGGGTGCCGCCGGCCATGGGCAAGGGACCGTATATGTGGGCGTGGTCGCTGCTGTTCATCCTGTGGAAGTATGCCTACGTCGGCCCCAGTCCGGCGGAGCTGGTGTGGCTGGTGCTGACGGTGCTGGTGTTCTTTCCGGTGTATTTCGCCAGCTTCTGGCGCTGCAATCTGCAGGTGGTGCCGCTGCTGCTGTTCGTGGTGCTGCTGGGGGTGTTGTGGGCGCCGCACAATGCCGGCGCCAGCACCTTCTTCATCTTCGCCAGCGCCATGTGCTCGCGCTTCGAACGCCGCAGCCATGCCTACCTGGCGATCTTCCTGGTGCTGCTGTGCGCCTGCCTGATGACGCCTTACGTCACGCTGAAGATCAATTTCCTGGTGCCGGCGCTGATCGTCGGTGGCCCGGTCGGATTTGCCGGCATCATGGAAGAGAACATGCGGCGCTCGCGCGACCAGCTGCTGCGCAAGCAGGAGGAGGTGGCCCATATGGCGCGCATCGCCGAACGCGAACGCATCTCGCGCGACCTGCACGACCTGCTGGGCCATACGCTGTCGATGATCACCTTGAAGGCCGAGCTGGCGGGCAAGCTGCTGGAACGCGATCCGCAAGCCTGCCGCAGCGAGATCCGCGATATCGAGCAGACCGCGCGCAAGGCCCTGGGCGAGGTGCGTTCGGCGGTGACGGGCATCCGCCAGACCGGCTTCGCGCACGAACTGGCGACGGCGCGCGCCAGCCTGGCGGCGGCCAACGTCGGCTTCACCGAACAGGTACAGCAGTTCGTGCTGCCGGCCGCGCTGGAGAACGTGCTGTCGCTGGCGCTGCGCGAGGCGGTGACCAACATCCTGCGCCACGCCGGCGCCTCCCATTGCGAGGTGAGGATGACGCTGGAGTCGGGCATGGTGGTGCTGCGGGTGCGCGACAATGGCCGCGCATTGGAAAGCGGCGCGATCGTGCACGGTTCGGGCCTGAGCGGCATGAAAGAACGCGTGGCCGCGCTGGGCGGACGGTTGGCGCTGCGCGCCGATCGCGGCCTGGCGCTGGAATTGAGTTTGCCGATGGGAGTGGCCGCATGACGATGATAAAAGTGGTGATCGCCGAAGACCAGGCGCTGGTGCTGGGCGCGCTGGCGGCGTTGCTGAAACTGGAGGGCGACCTGGACGTGGTGGGCAAGGCCGCCAACGGCCAGGAGGCGCTGGCGCTGTGCCTGGCGCTGCGGCCGGACATCCTGCTGACCGATATCGAGATGCCGCTGATGACCGGGCTGGAACTGGCCGCCGCGCTGGCCGGCCACAGCCTGCCGACGCGGGTGATGATCGTCACCACCTTCGCCCGCAGCGGCTATCTGCGCCGCGCGCTGGGCGCCGGCGTGCGCGGCTACCTGCTCAAGGATGCGCCGGCCGAAACGCTGGCGGCGGCGATCCGCACCGTACACGCGGGCGGCCGCGCCATCGCGCCGGAGCTGGCGCTGGAAAGCTGGAGCGGCCGGGAAGACCCGCTCAACGAGCGCGAGCGGCAGGTGCTGCGGCTGGCGGGCGAGGGCCGCAGCAGCGGCGACATCGCGCGCCAGATCCATCTGTCCGAAGGCACGGTGCGCAACTACCTGTCGGACGCGATCAGCAAGCTCGACGCCGGCAACCGGGTCGAGGCGTTCCGCCTGGCCCGCGATGCCGGCTGGCTGTAATAGAATAGCGCGACTTTCCCCACTTCGGAGTTCCCATGCATCGTCACCTCGCAGCCCTGTTGTTGCTGGCCGTAGCCGCGCTCGACGCCGGCGCCAGCGAATCGGCCAGCGGTAAATTCACCGCTACCCAGTCCTGCGAGGCGTTTGCATCCTTCGCCAAGCGCACCAATCCGGGCGAGGTTAAGGTCGCCGCCGGCACCGACTACACGGTGCGCGAAATTAACAAGGTCGAATACGACTGGCTGCGGGTGGACGTGCCCGGCGCCCAGCCGTCGCTGCGCTGGGTGCAGCGCAGCTGCGGCACGCCGGCGCTGGCCGAGCAGGCGACCAAGGCGCCGTCCGGTGGCAATGCGGGCGGCAATGCTGGCGGCGAATCCTGCAGCATCGCCAACAAGCAGGACAGCTATGTGCTGGCGATCACCTGGCAGCCCGGTTTCTGCGAACACGTGCCCTACAACGGCAAGAAGCCGGAGTGCGACGCCATGAACAGCGGCGCGCTGGAAGCGAAAACGCTGAGCCTGCATGGCCTGTGGCCGAACAAGAAGGAATGCGGCACCCGTTACGGCAGCTGCGATGGCGCGCCGTTCGCGCTGACCAAGGAAACCATAGACAAGGTGGCGCCGTGGATGCCCAATTTCTACTTCGAGCGCACCTTCGGCGCCTATGAGTGGAACAAGCACGGCAAGTGCCAGGCGCTGCCGCCGGACGAGTATTTCATCAAGGCGGTGTCGGCGGTGCGGGTGGTGAATGATTCGGAGGTGGGCAAGATCGTCCTGGACAATGCCGGCAAGAGCTTCCGCGTCGGCGAGTTCTTCGACCGGGTCAAGGCGCGCTACGGCGCCCAGGTGGCGGCCAGCATCACGCTGGTGTGCACCCAGCACAAATACCTGCAGGAGATCCGGGTGGCGCTGCCGCTGGACTTCAGCACCGGCGGCGAGCTGACGCAGCTGATCGGCAACGCCGCCGCAGCGGCCCCGCGCGAAATCGGCTGCGGCGACGAGGTCTACGTCGAGGCGGCCGGCAGGAACTAGCGGACTGCAACGCATAAATCGCCGGCCCCGCCACACTTGCGCCAAATATGTTCGTTGGCGCAGGGTAATACCCCTATAATAAATCGGAAATAACCGTGACGGGGCGGGACATGAGTGGCTTGCTGAATCGGCTCTTGCTGAGGCAAAAATTCTTCATGCTTGGACTGTTGGCGGCGGCCATGGTGGCGCTGCCGACGGTATTGTTTATCCTCGAATCGAACAAGTCGGTCCTGATCACCCAGACCGAGGCGCAGGGCATCGCTCCGGTGCGCACGGTGTTGCGGCTGGTGCAGCTGGTGCAGCAGCACCGGGGCCTGCAGGCGATGCGCCTGAATGGTTTTCAGGATGTCCGGCCGGAGCAGGAGGCCAAATACGCCGAGGCCGACCGGGCGGTCGCCACGGTGGAGGGCCAGGTCCACCGCCTGGACGACCGTAGCGTCAACGTCGCCTGGCAGCTGATCCGCGAGGATTGGTTTACGCTCAGCAATGACATCACCCGGCAGTCGCTGTCGGCCGAGGCCAGTTTCAAGGCGCACACGGAGCTGATCGTGCGCCTGCTCAAGCTGGAACTGCTGATCGCCGACCTGTTCAAGCTGCGCCGGGATCCCGAGGCGGAAACCTATTTCCTGATCGACGCGGCGCTGGTGCGCGCGCCCGCCCTGCGCGAGATGCTGGGGCAGTTGCGTGGCGCCGGCAGCGGCATCCTGGTCGAGCGGACGGTCAGTCTGGCCCAGCGCATGCTGATCCGTTCGCGCTCCGACCGCGCGCTGGACTACTACGACAGCATCGATGATGACTTGTCGCTGGCGATGGCCGGCAACGAGGCGCTGCGCGACACGCTGGCCGAGGTGGTCCAGGCCAGCCGCAACGCCGGCGCGCAAGTGCTGCAGCTGGCGCATGAACAGATCATCGCGCCCGAGCAGCTGCGCTATCCCGCGCTGGAATACTACCGCCTGTATAGCGAAACCATCGACGGCCAGTACCGCGTGAGCGAGCTGATGTTCGACCAGCTGAGCGCGTCGCTGATGCAGCGCGCCAGCCGCCTGACCCGCATCGCCAACATGCTGATGGGCGCGATTGTGCTGCTGGCGCTGCTGGCCGTGGTGCTGGGATGGCGGATCGTGCGTTCGGTGACGGCGCCGCTGGGCGTTGCGCTGGAACTGGCGCGCGCCATGACCGCCGGCGCGGCCGACAAGATCGCCGTCACCCAGGCCATCGCCGGCGGCGACCTGACGCGGGACCTGGTGCCGGCCGCCGCGCCCGCGCCCGCGTTCGCGCCCGACGAGATTCCTCACGATGAAGTGGGCGAGCTGCTGCGTTCGGTGCTGCGCTTGAACGAGGTGCAGCGCTCGCTCGACCTGGCGTTCGGCCAGATGACGGCGGCGCTGCGCGCCAACAGCGCCGCCGAGAGCGCCCGCGACTGGCTCAAGTCGGGCCTGAACGAGTTGAGCGACTTGATGCGCGGCGAGCACGAGACCGGACCGATGGCCGAGCAGGTGCTGCAGTGCCTGGCGCACAGGTTGCAGGCTCAGGTCGGCGCCTTTTATCTGTACGACGCCGCCGCGCAGCAACTGTATTTGTGCGCCAGCTACGCCCACACCCGCAGGAAGGCGCTGGGCGAGCGCTTCCGGCTGGGCCAGGGCCTGGCCGGCCAGGCCGCGCTCGAACGCTGCTGCATCTGCATCGACGAGGTGCCGCCGGACTACGTGAGCATCGCCTCGGGCCTGGGCGCGGCGGCGCCGCGCAACGTCAGCGCCGTGCCGCTGCTGCACGGCGACACGCTGGTCGGCGTGCTGGAACTCGGCGCCTTCCATGCCTTCACCGAAGCCGAGCTGGAATTCCTTGAGCGGGCGCGCGACAGCATCGCGGTCGGCTTCGACGCCAATCTGTCGCGCCAGCGCATGCGCCTGGTGCTTAGCGGGAGGACTGCAACGTGAGATCCTTGCTTGCGCGGTCCATGTTCTGGAAACTGTTCGCGCCGATCGGCGCGCTGTTGCTGCTCAGTGCGCTGGCCGCGGTGATCCTGCTGCCGCTGGTCATACAGCGCAACGCCGAGCAGGAAGCCGTCGTGGCCGGCCAGGAAACCGTGCGGCAGTTCCAATTGCTGCGCAAGTACTACACCGACAACGTGGTGTCCAAGGTGATGGCGAACAGCCAGCTGCGGGTTTCGTTCGACCATCTGGCGCGGCCCGACACCGTGCCGTTGCCGGCCACCATGATCCTGGACCTGAGCGCGCTGCTCAAGGAATCGGGCACCAGCCTGCGCCTGTACAGCCCCTATCCCTTCCCCAACCGGCGCGACCGCGTGGTCGACCAGTTCGGCGAGGATGCGTGGAATTTTCTGCAGGCCAGTCCGGAGAAGGTCTATACCCGGGTCGAGACGGTCGGCGGCAAGACGGTGGTGCGGGTGGCGATGGCGGACCGGATGGTGGCGCAGGCCTGCGTCAATTGCCACAACAGCCTGCCCGGCAGCCCGCGCACCAACTGGAAGCTGGGTGATGTGCGCGGCGTGCTGGAAGTCGATTCGAGCCGGCAGCTGGCCAGCGGCCAGGCCATCGTCTACCAGGTGCTGGCCGGGCTGGCGCTGATGTTGCTGCTGCTGGCGGTGTTCATCCGGCTGTTTTACCAGCGCAGCATCGCGCTGCCGCTGGCGACGGCGCTGGATGCGGCCAGCGCGCTGAACGCCGGCAGCGCCGAGAAGGTCGAGGCGGTCGAGGCCATCGCCGGTGGCAACCTGGAGCGGGAGATCGCGCTGGCCAGGCTGCCCGACATCGACCCCCGCGCGATTTCCACCGACGAGGTGGGGCAGTTGCTCAAGTCGGTGTTCAGCATCGGCGAGGCCCAGCTGGCGCTCGATTATGCGATGCGCAAGATGAGCCTTTCGCTGCGGGCCAGCCGCGACGCGGAGCAGGCGCGCGACTGGCTGAAGAGCGGGCAGAACGAGCTCAATGCGCTGATGCGCGGCGAACAGGAGACCGGCTTGCTGGCCGAAAAAGTCCTGCGCTACCTGGCCACGCGCAGCGGCGCCGGCGTCGGCGCCTTGTTCCTGCATGACGAGCAGAGCCAGCAGTTTCACCTGGCGGCGGCCTACGCGCTGCCGGCCGGCGTCGACCTGGGCGCGCGCATCGCCAGCGGCGACGGCTTGCTGGGCCAGGCGGTGCGCGAGCGCCGCATCCTGTTGGTGGAGAATGTGCCGGCCGGCTATCTGCCGGTGGGGTCGGCGCTGGGCCACGCCGACCCCGGCAACCTGATGCTGGTGCCGCTGCTGCACGGCGACAATCTGGTGGGCGCCATCGAGCTGGCGGCGTTCCGCGCCTTCCGTACGGCCGAGCTGGACTTGCTGGAATCGGTGCGCGAGGCGCTGGCGGTCGGTTTCGAGGTCAATCAATCGCGCCAGCGCACCAAGGGGCTGCTGGCCGAGACCGAGCAGCAGGCCGAGGAGCTGCGGGTCCAGCAGGAAGAGCTACAGCAAACCAATGAGGAGCTGGCCGAACGCGCCGACTTGCTGGAAGTCCAGCGCGAACAGCTGCGCCTCAAGCATGCCGAGCTGGAGCAGGCCAGCCGCGATATGTGGCGCAAGGCCGAGGAGCTGCAAAAGGTCAGCGCCTACAAGAGCGAGTTCATGGCCAATATGTCGCACGAGCTGCGCACGCCGCTGAACAGCATGCTGATCCTGTCGGGCCTGCTCAAGGAGAACAAGGACCAGACGCTCAGCGCCAAACAGGTCGAGTACGCCGGCACCATCAATGGCGCCGGCAAGGACTTGCTCAACCTGATCAACGATATCCTTGACCTGTCCAAGGTCGAGGCGGGCCAGGTGGAATTCAGCTACGAGCTGGTGCAGCCGGTCCAGCTGTGCGTGGACATGCAGGACCTGTTTCATTTGCAGGCCGAGCAGAAGGGACTGCGCTTCCACACCGAGATCGCGCCGGACGTGCCGCCGCGTGTGGCGCTCGACGTGCAGCGCACCGCGCAGATTCTGAAGAACCTGATCGCCAACGCCATCAAGTTCACTCCCAGCGGCGAGGTGGCGTTGCGGGTGTCGCTGGCCGACGCGGCCGCCAACCCGCTGGGACAGCCGGCGCTGTGCTGGGCGGTCGGCGACACCGGCATCGGGGTGCCGGTCGGCAAGCAGGAATTAATCTTCGAAGCGTTCAAGCAAGCCGACGGCGGGATCAGCCGCCAGTACGGCGGCACAGGGTTGGGCCTGTCGATTTCGCTGCAGCTGGCGAGCAAGATGGGTGGCAGCCTGGGCCTGAGCAGCGTCGAGGGGCAGGGCAGTACCTTCACTCTGTGCCTGCCGCTGGCGGCGCCCGCCGCCGCGACCGATGGAGCCGCCAGGGACACGCCGCCAGCCATGCCGCTGCTGGCGGCGTCGGCCGCCGCGAACGGTGGAACCGCCGTGGACATGCCGCCGCCGACGCCGTCCGCACCGGCCGCCGCCGCGCCGCTGCCGCCCCAGGCGCTGGCCGACGACCGCGCCACGCTGGAGCCGGAGGCGCGCTGCATCCTGATCGTCGAGGACGACCGCAATTTCGCCGGCATCCTGATGGACTTCGTGCGCCAGCGCGGCTACGCCGCCCTGGTCGCGGTCGATGGCGCCGGCGGCATCGCGCTGGCCCGGCACTACCTGCCCAGCGCCATCCTGCTCGACGTGATGTTGCCGAGCATAGACGGCTGGGGCGTGATGCGCAGCCTGAAGGACAGCGCGGAGACGCGTCACATCCCGGTCCACTTCATCACCTGCCTGGAGGAGCGCCAGCGCGCCATGGAGATGGGGGCGATCGGCCTGGTCACCAAGCCGGTCAGCGCGGCCCAGCTGGACGAGGTGCTGGGCACGGTCGAAAGCGCACTCGACCATTCGCTCAAGCAGTTGCTGATCGTCGAGGACAACCCGGCCGAGGCGGCCAGCCTGAAGGCCCTGCTGGGCGAGCGCGAGGTGATGCTGACCGTTGCCGCCAGCGGCCGCGAGGCGATGGCGCTGCTGGCGGCCGGCCGCTACGATTGCATGGTGCTCGACCTGGGACTGGCCGACATGTCCGGCTTCGAGCTGCTCGAGCATATCCAGGCCATGGAGCAGGCGCGCCGTATCCCGGTCATCATCCATTCCGGCCGCGACCTGACGCGCGAGCAGGAGCGCCAGTTGCAGCGCTACGCCGAGCGCATCATCATCAAGGGCGCCAAGAGTCCGGAGCGCCTGCTGAACGAGGTGACGCTGTTCCTGCACATGGTCGAAAGCAAGATGGAACCGTCGCGGCAACGCATGATACGGGCCGCGATCGACAAGGAGGCCATGTTGGACGGTAAGACCGTGCTGATCGTCGACGACGATATGCGCAACATCTTCTCGCTCACCAGCCTGCTGGCCGAGAAGGGCATGCTGGTGCTGGAGGCCGAGAACGGCCAAGAGGCGCTGCTGCGGCTCGACGAACATCCCGGCATCAACGTGGTGCTGATGGACATCATGATGCCGGAGATGGACGGCTACCAGGCGATGCGGCGGATCCGCGCCGACCGCCGTTTCGGCGCCTTGCCCATCATCGCGATGACGGCCAAGGTGATGCTGGGCGACGAGCAGAAATGCCTGGAGGCCGGCGCCAGCGACTACCTGGCCAAGCCGATCGACACCGACAAGCTGATGTCGCTGCTGCGGGTCTGGACCAGCCGCTAGCAGCCCAGCCATGGACCCGGACGCCATCGAGGATGTGGAAATCGGCTTGCTGCTGCAGGGCGTGCGCCAGGTTTACGGCCACGACTTCGGCGGCTACTCGGAAGCCTCGTTCAAGCGCCGCCTGCGGCTGTGGCTGGCCGGCTCCGGCCACGCCACGTTTTCCCAGGCCCAGGCCCAGCTGCTGCGCGATCCCGCCTGTTTCGAGACGCTGCTGCAAGGGATCACCGTGAATGTGACGGAAATGTTCCGCGACCCGGCGTTCTTCCTGGCGCTGCGGCAAAAGGTGATCCCCTTCCTGCAGACCTATCCCTTCGTCAAGATCTGGCATGCCGGCTGCGCCAGCGGCGAGGAAGCTTATTCGATGGCGATCCTGCTGCAGGAATCCGGGCTGGCCGGACGCTACCGCATCTACGCGACCGACCTCAACGAGGCCGTGCTGAAGCGCGCGCGCGACGGCATCTACCCGCTCAGGGCCATGCAGGCCGCCACCCGCAACTACCAGTTGAGCGGTGGCACGGGATCGTTCGCGGACTATTACACGGCCTGCTACGACAATGCCATCCTGGCGTCCGGCCTGCGCGACCATCTGGTGTTCGCCCAGCACAACCTGGTCACCGACAGCGACGTCGGCGAAATGAACCTGGTGTTGTGCCGCAACGTCATGATTTATTTCAAGGGAGAGCTCAAGGACCGTTGCCTGCACCTGTTCGAGCATTGCCTGCAGCCGGGCGGTTTCCTGTGCCTGGGCATGAAGGAGCGGCTCGACGGCCGTCCGCAGGGCCAGCAATACGAGCGCTTCGCCGCCCACCTGAGCATCTACCGCAAGCCCTATGCCTAAGCGCACGCCATACCGGGCCATCGTGCTGGGCGTGTCGGCCGGCGGCGTCAGCGCGCTCAAACAGCTGCTGGGGGCATTGCCGGCCGATTTGCCCTGGCCCTTGCTGATCGTGCAGCACATCTCGGCCGACTCGGACGGTTCGCTGGCCGCGGTGCTGGACCAGGGCTGCGCGCTGCGCGTCAAGGAGGCCGAGGAGCGCGAGCGCATCGAGGCCGCCACGGTGTACCTGGCGCCGGCCAACTACCACCTGATGCTGGAGCGCGACGGCACGCTGGCGCTGAGCACGGACGCGGCCGTCAGTTACGCCCGGCCGTCGATCGATGTGTTGTTCGAGTCGGCAGCGCAAGCTTTCGGCCCGGCCGTGATCGGCGTAATATTGACTGGAGCAAACGCCGACGGCAGCCAGGGACTACGGGCGATCAAGCAAAAGGGCGGGCTGGCCGTGGTCCAGGACCCGGCCGACGCCGCCAGCCCGAGCATGCCGCTGGCGGCGCTGGCCGCTGTGCAGGCGGACTATGTGGTGCCGCTGGCCGGGTTGGGGGCGCTGCTCCAGGCCTTGGCCGGCGGTCATGGACGTAAAGGAAAACACAGTGGACGCTAACAAGATTCCGGTGCTGATGGTCGATGACCGTCCCGAGAACCTGAAGGCGCTCGCCGCGCTGCTGTCGGACATGGAACTCGATCTGGAACTGGTGGCCGCCAACTCCGGCAACGAAGCCCTGCGCCAAAGCCTGAAATGCGATTTCGCCCTGATCCTGCTCGATGTCCAGATGCCCGAGATGAACGGCCTGGAAACGGCCGCGCTGCTGCGCACCAATCCCAAGACCTGCCACCTGCCCATTATTTTCGTGACGGCGGGCATGAACGAGAAAAATCATCTGTTCAAGGGCTACGAATCCGGCGCGGTCGATTACCTGATCAAGCCGATCGAGCCGCTGGTGTTGCGCAGCAAGGTCAGGGTGTTCTGCGAGCTGTACGCCCAGCGCATGGAGATCGAATACCGCAAGGTCAACCTGGAAGGCATGGTGCGCGAACGCACGGCCGAGCTGAAGGAGAGCGAATTGCGCTTGCGCCAGCTGAACGAGGATCTGGAGGAGCGGGTCGAACAACGGACCCAGGAGCTGCGGCGCGCGATGGACCAGATCGTCGAATCGGAAAAGCTGGCGTCGCTGGGCGGCATCGTGGCGGGCGTCGCGCATGAACTCAATACGCCGATCGGTAATATCGTCATGATGTCGTCGGCGCTGGGCGAGCGCCTGAGCGACTTGTCGAAGGCGGCGGCCGCGGGCACGCTGACCAAGAGCCTGCTGCACACCTCGGTCGAAGAGTGCCTGAGCGCCAGCGCCATCCTGGTGCGCAGCGGGCAGCGGGCCGGGGAGCTGATCGATAGTTTCAAGAAGGTGGCGGTGGACCAGACCAGCCAGCGCCGCCGCGTGTTCGACTTGCGCGAGACGGTGGGCGACATCCTGCATACGCTGGGCACGGCGATGCGGCATGCCCAAGTCTGCGTGGATTTGCAGATTCCGGCGGGCATCGAGATGGATGCCTACCCCGGCGATTTGGAACAGATCTTCAGCAACTTGATCATGAACTCGATCCGCCACGGCTTCGGCGCCGGCGGCGGCCGCATCATGATCGACGCCCGGCGGCTGCGGGAGCAGGTCGAGATCATTTACCAGGACGACGGCGCCGGCATCGCGCCCGAGCTGCACCGCAAGGTGTTCGAGCCTTTTTATACCACCAAGCTGGGGCAGGGCGGTTCCGGCCTCGGCATGTTCATCGTGCACAATCTCGCCCATGGCGTGCTCAAGGGCGATATCAAGCTCGACAGCACGTGCGGCAAGGGTGTCACTTTCACCCTGACCGTACCCGCCGTCACGCCTTAGCCGGCGTCGGTGTTCAGGCAGCCGGCACTTCCTGCAGCCCGCTCCAGGACAGCGACGCCGCTTCGGTCACTACCACCGAAGCACCAGGCTTGATGGTCTCCGCAAGGCGGTGGACGGCGTCGCGCACTTCATTGATGGTCTCATTTCCGTAGTACATGAAGGTGCCGGGTGGCAGGTGGTAGCCACGGCCGTCGTCGGCTTTGACGCCGGCGGCGATATTGTATTTCGACAGCTCGAAGCTCAGGCGCACGATGGTTTCGGGCTGGGCATCGGTCAGGGACACGTGAATTATGTAGTTGATCATGGTCAGGCCTTGATTGAGGAAGCTGAATCATGCAGCAAGGCCCGGGCAAAAGCAATCCTTCGCGTCCGCCCATGGAAAAGCCCCGAGCAGGTGGTAAGTCTGTCGGGGCTTAGTGTCAATGGCTGGAGAAAGCTTGTTGACTGGGATGAATAATAATGAACATTTCTTAAGATTGCCTTAGTAGCCATCCCGGCTTGGGGCTTTGGCGGCGTGCGCGGATGGTGTAGCATGCTGGACGGCGATTTGGCCGGGCGCATTGGCGCCGGCCCGCCGGTAATTCGAGGATAACTATGCAAATCAAAATTAACGATGTGTTGCGCGCCTACATCGAGCCGCTGACCGAGGCCGAATACGCGGCGCTGGAGCGCAGCATCCTGGTGGAAGGCTGCCGCGATGCGCTGGTGCTGTGGGAAGATGTGTTGGTGGACGGCCACAACCGCTACCAGATCTGCCAGCAGCACGGCGTTCCGTTCAAGGTCACGGAAAACACCAGTTTCCGCAACCTGGACGACGTCAAGCTGTGGATGATCGATAACAACCTGGGCCGCCGCAGCATTTCCGACTACCAGCGCGGCGTGCTGGCGCTGCGCAAGAAGGAGATCGTCGCCGCCCGCGTGGCCGAGCTGGCCGTGCAGGCCGCCGCCGAGGATGCCGCCATCGCGCCGCCGGAGGGCGAGGCGCCCAAGGCCAAGCCGGCCGCCATGCCGCTGACCTCGCGCGAGGACATCGCCCGCGCCGCCCGCCTGAGCAGCGCCACCATCAGCCAGATCGAAAAGATCCAGAAGACGGCGACGCCGGAGCTGGTGGAGGCGGTCCGTTCCGGCACCATCTCGATCAACGCCGCCGCCACCGTGGCTTCGCTGCCGGAAGCCGACCAGGTGGCCGCGGTCGCCGGCGGCAAGAAGGAATTGCAGAAGGCGGCCAAGGAAGTGCGCGAACTGCGCGCCGCCTCGCGTCCCGCCAAGGAAGCCAAGGAGGGCGGCGGCGAGTACGGCCGGCCGCTGACCGAGGCTGACGAGCTGCGCGCCGAGAACGCCTCGCTGAAGGAAAAGAACGCGGCGCTGCGGGCGGAAATCACCGCGCTGCAACTGCGTATCTCGGAGCTGGTCGACGCCAGCTAAATAATCGCGCCCCGTCATTTCCCCCACTGGGGAAAATGACTTCCCGCGCAGGCGGGAATCCATGCTGAGCTGGACGGGACGCGCCGCATGGGTTCCCGCGTGCGCGGGAACGACGAGGTTCACTTACCCCCGGAGTCTGTCGATGCGTTCAAGCTTAGCCCTGATGTGTTGTGTTGCGATGAATATGGCGGTGGCGGCGCCCCCGGCGGCCAAGCCGCTGGCGGAAACCGCGCGGCTGAAGGCGGCGGCCCGGCGCGTGATCATCCTGCGCGACAAATGGGGCATTCCCCACGTCTACGGCAAGACCGACGCCGACGCCGTGTTCGGCCTGATGTACGCACAGGCCGAGGACGATTTCAAGCGGGTCGAACTCAATTACATCAACGCCATGGGCCGGCTGGCCGAAGTCGAGGGAGAGGCCGAGCTGTATCGCGACCTGCGCATGAAGCTGTTCATCAATCCGGCCGACTTGCAGGCGCAGTACGCCAAAAGCCCGGCGTGGCTGAAGCAGCTGATGGTGGCCTACGCCGACGGCTTGAACTACTACCTGGCCACGCACCCCGAGGTGAAGCCGGCGCTGATCGCCCGCTTCGAGCCGTGGATGGCGCTCAGCTTCAGCGAAGGCAGCATCGGCGGCGACATCGAATCGGTCGACCTGAAGCAGTTGCAGGAACTGTACGCCAACGGCGCCAAACTGCCGCTGGCGCCACCGGTGCTGCTGTCGGCGCGCGGCGACGGCATAGACCCGGACAAGGAACCGGGCGGCTCCAACGGCTTCGCCATCGCGCCCGCGCTGAGCAAGGACGGCCACGCGCTGCTGCTGATTAATCCGCACACCTCGTTCTACTTCCGTCCCGAAGTGCAGGTGCACAGCGAGCAGGGCCTGAACGCCTACGGCGCCGTGACCTGGGGCCAGTTCTTCGTCTACCAGGGCTTCAACGACCGCCTGGGCTGGATGCACACCTCCGGCGGCGGCGACGTCATCGACGAATACCTGGAGACCATCAGCGAGAAGGACGGCCAGTTCTACTACCAGTACGGCCAGGAACAGCGGCCGTTGAAGGCGGTCGACATCACGCTGCCGTACAAGACGGCGGCCGGCATGGCCAGCAAGGTGGTCAAGGTCTACTACAGCCACCACGGCCCGATCGTGCGCGCCAAGGACGGCAAGTGGATCGCCGTGCGGCTGATGAACGAGCCGCTCAAGGCGCTGACGCAATCGTATATCCGCACCAAGGCGCGCAGCTACCAGGACTTCTGCAAGGCGATGGAGCTGCGCACCAATTCGTCCAACAACACCGTGTACGCTGACGCCGACGGCAATATCGCTTACTTCCACGGGAACTTCATTCCCAAGCGCGATCCAAAGTTCGACTGGAAGCATCCGGTCGACGGCAGCGATCCGGCCACCGAGTGGCAAGGCCTGCACGCGGTGAAGGACACCATCACTCTGTTCAATCCGAAGAACGGCTGGATACAGAACACCAACAACTGGCCGTACACGGCGGCCGGAGCGTACAGCCCCAAGGCGCGCGACTATCCGGCCTATATGTCGATGAATCCGGAGAACCCGCGCGGCATCCACGCGGTGCGGGTGTTGGAGAACAAGAAGAACTTCACGCTCGACAGCCTGATCGCCAGCGCCTACGACAACCAGCTGCCGGCCTTCGAGCCGCTGCTGCCGCAGCTGTTCGCCGCATGGGATGAACTGCCGGAGGGCGATACGCTCAAGGCCGGCCTGGCGCCGCAGATCGCCGCGCTGCGCGGCTGGGACATGCGCTACTCGCTGGAGTCGGTGCCGACCTCGCTGGCGATCTTCTGGGCGCAGGACCTGTCGGCCACTTACAGTCCGGCGGCCAAGGCGCGCGAAGTGCTGGTGCTCGATTACATCCAGGCCGCGATCACGCCGCAGCAGCGCTTGCAGGCATTGGAGCGCGCTTCGGCCAAGCTGGCGGCGGACTTCGGCACATGGCAGACGCCGTGGGGCGAGATCAATCGCTTCCAGCGCCTGACCGGCGACATCGTCCAGCCTTTCGACGACAGCAAGCCTAGTTTGCCGGTGGCGTTCGCGTCAGCCAACTGGGGTTCGCTGGCCGCCTATGGGATGACCTCCAAGACCAAGACCAAGAAAATCTACGGCGAGCGTGGCAACAGCTTCGTGGCGGCGGTGGAGTTTGGGCCGCGCATCAAGGCGCGCAGCATCCTGGCGGGCGGGGAGAGTGGCAATCCGGCCTCGCCGCATTTCAGCGACCAGGCCGCGATGTACGCGCGCGGGGAATTCAAGGACGTGTTGTTCTACAAGGCGGACGTGGAAAAGCACCTGGAACGCAAATATCACCCAGGCGAGTGAGGCGCACCGCCGGGCAGGGAGTCGCCGATGGTCTTCGCCGGCGCGGAGCTTGTCGCCGCATCTGCCGCAGCCGCGGCCATGGCTGCAGCGGCAGCCCGCGCCGCAGGTGAGGCATAGCGCGTCTGCGGCGCCTCAGGAACCGCAGGCGGCGCCGGCGCCGCGACGGGTTCAACGACCGGCTCCTTGCTCCATGCCAGATTCTCTACCTTGTTGTTGCGCGGGTTGCCGTCCTTGTGGCGCACCCACTTCAAACCCGATGGATTGGGCAGGTGCGCCTCGGCCACCAGCTCGTGCACCAGGAACTCGCCGGTACGATTGCCGTTGCGCAGCTTGACCATCAAGCCTTCCGGCGTGACTTTGGGCCGCAGCGCCGTCACTTTGGGGCCGCCGGAGGCCAGCACGCGGCCGTCCTTCGACACCTTGTAGAAGTCGCTGCCGGGCACCGGCTTGGCGCTGGCCACGCCCAGCGAGTAAAGGGCGCCGACGGCCAGTACGCCAATGATGATGAAGAGGAATTCCATGAGGTCTCGGACTGATTACGCAATTCCCGGATACTAGCACCTAAATCGCATCGAGCGAACGGCGAATATCGGCCCTTAAATCCTCTATATCCTCGATTCCCACCGACAGCCGTATCAGGCCGTCGCCGATGCCCAGCTTTGCGCGCGTCGCCGGCGGGATGGTGGCGTGCGTCATCAGCGCCGGATGCTCGATCAGGCTTTCGACGCCGCCCAGGCTTTCGGCCAGCGCGAACACCGAGCAGCTTTCCAGGAAGCGGCGCGCGCCCGGCAGGTCGGTCTTCAGGTCGATCGAGATGATGCCGCCGAAGCCATCCATCTGGCGCTTGGCCAGTTCATGCTGCGGATGCGATTCCAGGCCGGGGTAGTAGACCTTGCGCACTTCCGGCTGCTGCTCCAGCCAGCGCGCCAGTTCCAGCGCGCTGCGGCAGTGGCGCTCCATGCGGATCGCCAGCGTCTTCACGCCGCGCAGCGCCAGGAAGCTGTCGAACGGGCCGGCGATGGCGCCCACCGAGTTTTGCAGGAAGCCGACCTGTTCGCACCACGCCTGCTGGTGGGGCTCGCCGCCCACCACGGCGATGCCGCCGATGATGTCCGAGTGGCCGTTCAGGTACTTGGTGGTCGAATGCACGACGATGTCGAAGCCGTGTTCCAGCGGCCGCTGCACCAGCGGGCTGGCGAAGGTGTTGTCGGCCACGGCGATGATGCCGCGCTCGCGGCAGATCTTGGCGATCGCCTTCAGGTCGGCCAGCTTGAGCATCGGGTTGGTCGGCGTTTCGACCCACACCATTTTGGTTTCGGGCCGGATCGCGGCCAGCAGGTTTTCCGGGTTGGTCAGGTCGACGTAGCTGAAGTCGTGGCCCGCGCTGCGCCGGCGCACCCGCTCAAACAGGCGGTAGGTGCCGCCGTACATGTCGTCGCCGGCGATGATGTGCGAGCCGGCGTCGGCCAGTTCCAGCACCGTCGAGATCGCCGCCAGGCCGGAGGCGAAGGCGAAGCCCTGGGCGCCGCCTTCGAGGTCGGCCACGCAGCGTTCCAGCGCCCAGCGGGTGGGATTGTGCGAGCGGCCGTAGTCCAGGCCCTTGTGCACGCCCGGACTGTCCTGCACGAAGGTGGAGGTGGCGTAGATCGGCGGCATGATGGCGCCGGTCGATGGATCGGGCGATTGGCCGGCGTGGATCACGCGGGTGGCCAGGGCGGCTTTTTTGTGGCTTTTCAGGTGTTGGTCGCTCAAGATAAAGTCCTTCTCAGGTGGTTCAGCAAATCGAAGCGGGTAATCAGGCCGTAGAAGGTGTCGCCGTCGGCCACCACGGCGGTCAGGCCGCGGTCCAGGGTGCTGCGTAGCGCCTGCACGCTGGCGCTGGGGTGCAGCGTTTCAAGGCGGGACGTCATGGTGGCGCCGACCAGGCTGGAAAACTGTTCCGCATGGTTGTCGACCTTGAGCAGCAGGTCCGATTCGTCGATGATGCCGACCAGCTTGCCGTTCTCCAGCACCGGCAGCTGCGCCAGGTCGGCGCTGCGCATGCGGTTGAAGGCGATCAGCAAGGTGTCGGCGGGGGAGACGCTGACGACATCGCCCTCGTCGTAGCGGCGGCCGATCAGGTCGCGCAGGTCGTGCAGCGGTTCGCGCCGCAGCAGGCCCTGGTCGTGCATCCAGCCGTCGTTGTAGACCTTGGACAGGTAGCGGGTGCCGGTGTCGCAGACGAAGGTGACGACGCGCTTGGGCGTGGTCTGCTCGCGGCAGTACTTGAGCGCGGCGGCCAGCAGGGTGCCGGTGGACGAGCCGCCCAGGATGCCTTCGGCGCGCAGCAGGCTGCGGGCGCTGTCGAAGCTTTCCTGGTCGCTGATGGTGTAGGCCTTGCGCACGCCGCTCAGGTCGGCGATCGACGGAATGAAGTCTTCGCCTATGCCTTCCACCGCCCACGAGCCGCTGGTGTCGGACACGTGGCCGGTGTTGACGTACTCGGTCAGGATAGAGCCCTTGGGATCGGCCAGCACGAATTCCACGTGCGGCGCGGCCTTGCGGAAGTAGTTGGTCAGCCCGGTCAGGGTGCCGGACGAGCCGACCCCGACCACGATGACGTCGACCTCGTGGCCCATCTGCTCCCAGATCTCCGGGCCGGTGGTGGTTTCGTGCGCCAGCGGATTGGCCGGGTTGTTGAACTGGTCGGCGAGGAAGGAGCCCGGCAGCTCGCGCGCCAGCCGCGCGGCGTAGTCCTGGTAGTACTCGGGGTGGCCCTTGCCGACGTCGGAACGGGTGGTGCGCACTTCGGCGCCTAGCGCTTTCAGGTGCAGTACTTTTTCGGTCGACATCTTGTCCGGCACCACCAGCAGCACGCGGTAGCCCTTGAGGCGGCCGACCAGCGCCAGGCCCAGGCCGGTGTTGCCGGCGGTGGCCTCGATGATGGTGCCGCCCGGTTTCAGGCGCCCGTCGGCCTCGGCCGCCTCGATGATGGACAGGCCGATGCGGTCCTTGATCGAACCGCCGGGGTTCTGCGATTCCAGCTTGAGGAACAGCTGGCAGGGACCGGTGTCCAGGCGGGTGACCTGGACCAATGGTGTGTTGCCGATGAGCTTAAACAATGCGGGGGTAGGCATGCGGTTCTCCTTGCGAACTGTGGGCACGGGCGAATTGTGTCCGCTCGTGCTTTTTTGTAAAGAGCGGATGGTAGGCCGCTCTGTAGGCGCTGGAAAGGAATGTTTCCGAGTTTGCATATGCAAAAAAAATACCGGTTTCACCATGCTGCTGGAAAAGCAAGTATGCTCCTTTTTATGAAGCGGCGGTTTATAATCCCGCACTTCAAAAAGGGGTAGTAGTGGCTAAACTTTATTTCCGTTATTCTGCGATGAACGCAGGCAAATCCACCGCGATGTTGCAAGTGGCGCACAATTACGAAGAGCAGGGCCAGCAGGTGCGCCTGTTCACCGCCGCCATCGACAACCGCTACGGCGTGGGCCAGGTGACGTCGCGCCTGGGTCCGCAGCGGCAGACGGAAGTGTTCGACGCCGGCACTAATTTCCTCGGACTGATAGACCAGAAAATCGCCTGCCTGCTGATCGACGAGGCGCAGTTCCTCAGCACGCTGCAGGTGCAGCAGTTGCATCAATTGGCGCAGGTGCGCGGCATCCCGGTGATCACCTACGGCCTGCGCACCGATTTCCGTGGCGAGCCGTTCCCGGGTTCGGCCTATCTGCTGGCGCTGGCCGACGATATCGAAGAGTTGAAGAACATCTGCACTTGCGGCAAGAAGGCGACCATGAATATCCGCGTCGACGAGAACGGCAAGCGCATGAAGGAAGGCGAGCAGATCAGCATCGGCGGCAACGAGAGCTACCGCCAGGCTTGCGGACGTTGTTTTTACACAGACAGTCATTAATCGTTAAAACCGGGAGCGCGGGCTATGTCGTTAAGTGTTGTCGATGTGCCTGCGCTGGATAACCGGCGCGTCAAGACCAGCACCGAGGACGTGCTGATCGACCGCGTCGTGCCCGGCGAGATCCTGGTGATCGCGTTTGGTTTCGTCTCGTGGGAGACGCGGCCGGAGTTCGATTTCTATGGCCGCCTGAAAAAGCTGGAGCAGGCCAGCGGGCGGCATCTCAACAAGATCCTGGTGCGTGATTCCGGCAACAGCTGGTATCACCGTACCATCGCCGGCCTGGGCGACCATCCCGACGATACGGTGGAAACGCTGCGCGCGCTGATCGCCGCGATCAAGCCGAGCAAGGTGGTGACCATCGGGCAGTCGATGGGCGCCTATGCGGCCGTCATGTTCGGCCTGCTGCTCGATGTGCAGCAGGTGATCGCCTTCGGGCCGTTGTCCTTCCTCGATGTGCGGCAGGCGCTGCTTTATCACGACCGCCGCTGGATCGCCGTGATGCGCGCGCTGGAACAAAACCGGCCGGCCTCGGGCTATTACGATCTGGCGGCGCTGGGGCGGGACAGGGCAGGCGGGCAGACTCGCTTGCATATCGCGTTCGGCACCAAGCCGGACCAGCCCAATTCCACCGAGTCGGTCAACCTCGACGCCATGCACGCGCACCGTCTGGCGGCGATGGGCAATTGCACGCTGTATCCGTATCCGTATTCGGGCCACGCGGTGGTGCAGCACCTGATCGACACCAAGCGCATCAACGCGCTGTTGGCGCAGATCATCACCGGCATCGAGCTGGCGCCGGAGCCGCTTGCCATCACGCCTGCTTGGCATGCCTGGGTGGCCGAGAACCTCAAGCTCGGCAGCACGCCGGCGGAATTGGTGGACATCCTTCAGCAGCATGGTTTTTCGTATGACAGCAGCGTCGCGGCGGTGGCCGGCGGCGGCGCATGAGGGTGCGCCGTTTGCATCGCGCGGCTTGCGCGCTGGCGGCCATGCTAGCGGCGCTGCCGGCCACCGCCGATCCGCTGGCCTCGTGCCGCCTGCCCGAAATGCACTTACGCAGCGATGTTGGCCTCGGCTTCCCGCGCAATCCCTTGCGCCTGAAGACCACCGGCCAGCTGCGCTTCCGCGTGCTGTTCGTCGACTTCAGCGATGTCCCGGCCACGGTGGCGCCGCGCGAAGTCATGTCCATCATCTCACCGCGCGCCGAGCAGTATTTCAAGGCTGTCTCCTACGGCAAGCTGGACGTGACGCTGGCCGCCGACGAACGCTGGATACGCATGCGCAAACCCTCGGCCGACTACCACTTCGGCCGCGGCGCTTCGTTCATGACCCACCGAGCTTATTTGCAGGAAGCGATCGACCTGGCCGGGCCGTCCGTCGACTACACCGGCAGCGACGCCATCCTGGTGATCGCCAATCCCGCCACCCAGGCGATCAACTGGGGGCCGACCTTCACCGCCTCGCCCGGACTGGGCGTGCAGGCCGGCGGCAGGGAGTTCATCAACGGCGCCACCTCGGGCAGCGATTTGCCGATACTGGGCTGGACCTGGTTTGCGCACGAAATCGGCCATGCGATGTCGCTGGTCGACCTGGCCGGACCGCGTCCGCCCAAACAGCTGTGGCACACCTACGTCGGCGAGTTCAGCGCAATGGGCAATCCGACGGGCAGGGCGCCGGAGTACCTGGGCTGGGAGCGCTGGCAACTGGGCTGGCTGGACGACGCCCAGGTGATCTGCACCGACGCCGCCGCCACCGTCACGCTGACCCCGGTCGAACGCGCAGGCGGCGCCAAGCTGGCACTGGTGCCGACCGGCCCGAACACAGCGCTGGCGATGGAAAGCCGGCGCGCCGAGGGCTACGATGTCAAGCTGCCGCGCGCGGGCCTGCTGGTCTACACCGTCGACACCCGGCTCACTTCGCACGACGGCGCGGTCCGCGTGCAACCGCCCGGCGACAACGACGAGCAGCACCTGCAAGCGCTGCTGTCGGTCGGCCAGATGGTGACCACGGGCGAGCTGTCCGTCACCTTGCTGGCCAGCGACGCGCAGGGCGACACCTTCCGCATCCAGCGCACGACAACACATCGGGATTGACCTCCGCAACCATCGTGGTATAGTTTTCGTACAAATTTGGTAACGTTTCCATTCTATTGTGGAAGCGCTTCCATATTTTGTACTGCGGTCCTTCATCACAAAAACCATCGGAGACTAAATGAAGACGACACTGCATCACCGCATCAAATGGCTGCTGGCCCTTGCCGGCTTGGCAGTTGCCGGCGCGGGCTACGCGCAAACCGCCTTGCCGGGCAAGCTGGAGGCGGAAAGCTACACCAGCATGACCGGCGTCGCGCTGGAAGCCACCACCGACACCGGCGGCGGCAGCGACGTCGGCTGGATCGACACCAACGACAGCATGACCTACTCGGTCAACCCCGGCAGCGCCGGCTGGTACACCGTGCAGTACCGCGTGGCCTCGGCCACCGGCGGCGGGCAGGTGGTGCTGGCGCAGAACGGCAAGGCCATCGGCGAAACCACCACCTTGCCGAACACCGGCGGCTGGCAGAACTGGGCCACCGTCAACTCGCACGTGTTCCTGGCGGCCGGCCAGCAGAGCTTGACGGTGCAGGCGCGCGCCGGCGGCTTCAACCTCAACTGGATCAACTTCACGCCCGAGACCACCGGCGTGACGCTGCCGGCGATACGGCAGAACGGCAAGTTCTGGGTCGACAACGCCGGCAACCGCGTCAACCTGCGCGGCGTCAACCTGGGCAACTGGCTGGCGCTGGAGATGTGGATGATGAATACCAACCTGTCCAACAACGGCGCCGGCATCGGCGACCAGTGCCATCTGGAATCGGCGCTGTCCGGCCGCTTCGGCGCGGCGGAAAAGGAGCGCTTGATGTCCGTGTTCCGCGACAGCTGGATCAGCGGCCGCGACTTCGACCTGATGAAGGGCATGGGCATGAACGTGGTGCGCGTGCCTTTCCTGTACAGCCTGATCGAGGACGACGCCCATCCGTATACGCTGCGCGCCGACGCCTGGAAATACCTGGACTACGCCATCAACGAGGCCGAGAAGCGCGGCATGTATGTGATCCTCGACCTGCACGGCGCGGTCGGCGGCCAGGCGGCGGCCAGCGAGCAGCACGACGGCTGCGCCGGCGCGGCGGAAATGTGGACCAACACCACCTACCGCGACCGCACCAAGTGGCTGTGGGACATGATCGCCAGCCGCTACAAGAACCGCACTTCGGTGGCGGCCTACGACCTGCTCAACGAGCCGTGGGGCACCGACGCCATCACGCTGGCCAACTTCGCCTACGAGCTGTTCAACGTGGTGCGGGCCAAGGACGCCAATCACGTGATCCTGCTGCCCGGCCACAATTCCGGCATCGACGCCTACGGCAATCCGAACACGCGCGGCCTGAGCAACGTGGCGTTCTGGATGCACTTCTATCCCGGCCTGTGGGGATGGAACGAAGTGCAGGGCGCCACCGCGCAGGCGAATATGCATGCGACCTGGCTGCACTGCAATACCAGCGGCACCGGCGAAAGCTGTGACTGGAACAACAAGCTGACCGCGCTGAACACGCCGTTCCTGATCGGCGAGTTCCAGCCGTGGACGCTGACCGGCAGCTACGGCGGCCAGATCACCCGCAAGACCTACGACATCTACAATATGTACGGCTGGGCCGCGACCAGCTGGGCGTACAAGACGGTCAGCTACGGCGGCTCGAACGGCGACACCAGTTCGTGGGGCTGGGGCCTGGTCAGCAACAGCAGCAACGGCGGCGGCTTCGGCGCGCTGGACGTGGGCAGCGCCACCAATGCCGCCATCGAAAGCTACTTCCGCGGCTTCGGCACGCAGCCGCTGGTGCGCAACGAGAGCATCGCCTACTGGATGAACTGGAAGGCCGAGGCGGGCCAGCGCATCGAGGCCGAGATGTTCAGCAACCATAGCGGCATGCGCATGGAAACCACCACCGACACCGGCGGCGGCTTCAACGTCGGCAACATCGACACCAACGACTGGATGACCTATCCGATCAACGTGCCGAAGACGGGCTGGTACAACCTGCAATTCCGCGTCGCCAGTCCGAACAACGGCGGCCAGCTGGTGCTGAGCAAGAACGCCACCGACCTGGCCGCGCTGGCGGTGCCCAACACCGGCGGCTGGCAGAACTGGACCACCGTCACCGGCACCGTCTACCTGACGGCGGGCCAGCAGGACCTGGCGATCTTCGCCCGCGCCGGCGGCTGGAACATCAACTGGTGGTCGTTGACGGCGCAGTAGCGCCAGTGGCCGGTGCTGCGTCGGCGACGCGGCGCAGCACCGGCGTCTTGAATTCGAAGCGCTTGATCTCGCCGACCATCAGCACGTAGCACAGCACGGTGACGGCGGCGTTGGCGCCGACGAACACCAGCGCGCCGGCAAACGAGCCGGTCTCCTGCAGGATGTAGCCGATCACGATAGGCGTGGTGATGCCGGCCGTGTTGCCGAAGGTGTTGAACAGCGCGCCGCTCATGCCGCCCGCTTCCTTGGGCGAGGTATCGGCCACCACGGCCCAGCCCAGCGCGCCGATGCCCTTGCCGAAGAAGGCCAGCGACATCACCAGCACCACCAGCCAGTCGGCGTCGACGTAGTTACAGACGATCATCGACATCGCCAGCAGCATGCCGCCGACGATGGGCGTCTTGCGCGCCATCGACAGCGACTTGCCGGACTTGATCATGCGGTCGGAAATCACGCCGCCCAGCACGCCGCCGAGGAAGCCCGCCACCGCCGGCAGCGCGGCCACGAAGCCGGCCTTCAGGATCGTCATGTGGCGCTCGCTGACCAGGTAGACCGGGAACCAGGTCAGGAAGAAGTAGGTCAGCGTGTTGATGCAGTACTGGCCGATGTAGACGCCCAACAGCATGCGGTTGCCCAGCAACTGGCGGATGCACGACCAGGTGTCGAGCTGGGTGGTGGCGGCGACCTTGTCCTTGCTTTCCAAATCCACCAGCGCGCCGCCCGCTTCGATATAGGCCAGCTCGGCCGCATTGATGCCGGGATGGTCCTTCGGGCCGTAGATCGTCTTGCGCCAGACGAAGGCCATCACGATGCCCAGCCCGCCCATCACATAGAACACGCTTTCCCAGCCGAAGCTGTGGACCAGCCAGCCCATCAGCGGCGCGAACAGCACCGTGGCGAAGTACTGGGCCGAATTGAAGATGGCCGCCGCCGTGCCGCGTTCGGCGGTCGGGAACCAGGCCGAGGCCAGCCGGCTGTTGCCGGGAAAGGAGGGCGCTTCGGCGGCGCCGATCAGCAGGCGCAGGCAGAACAGCGTCGAAACTGCGGCGGCGCCGGTCAGGAAGCCGACGGTGCCCATCAACATCGTGAAACTGGACCACAGGAAGATGCTGAAAAAATAGGTGCGCTTGGAACCGAAGCGGTCCAGCAGCCAGCCGCCCGGCAGTTGCGCCAGCACGTAGGACCAGGCGAAGGCTGAAAACACAAAGCCCATCTGCACCGGCGACAGGCCCAGCAGTTTCTTGAGTTCCGGTCCGGCGATGGCGATGGTGGCGCGGTCGGCGTAGTTGATGGTGGTGACGGCGAACAGGATGGCGAGTATCAGCCAGCGTACCCGGCTCGCTTTGTTGGGCTGCGGTGTCATGCGGTCTCCTTGTTATGGTGGTTTTTAAGCCATCATAACTTAGATGTCAGACGTCGTACAACTGTATTGTGTGCAATTGACGCCGGCCCGTCGCCGTGCGACGATGCGGCCATGAGCAGCCTGTTTGAATGTAGTACGCTCGCGCCGGCGTGGTTATGCCATCACCGCGACATCCTGTTGTACCTGGCGCCGTCGCTAGTGCTGGCGCTGCTGATCCGTGCTTTATCGGCCCGGCATCCCTTCTTTTTCCTTTTCACCGTCGCCGGCACCATCTGCCACGAGCTGGCGCATTTCGTCGCCGGCCTGGTGACGTATGCGCGGCCGGCCGCCTTCACCGTCATTCCGCGGCGGGTCGGTCAGGGCTGGGAGCTGGGATCGGTGCGCTTGACGCGGGTGCGCTGGTACAACGCGGCGCCGTCCGCGCTGGCGCCGTTTGTGGTGGTGCTGTTGCCGTTCGTGGTGGCATGGTGGCGCACCCGGGCCGGACTGAATTTCCAGTGGATAGACCTGGCGCTGGCGTTTGCCGTGGCGCCGCAGTTCCTGGCCTGCTGGCCGTCGACGGTCGACTGGAAAATCTCCTTGCGATCCTGGCCCTACCTGCTGATCGCAGGCTTGCTGTGGTGGTCGGTGTCGTACTGGTGGCCGCTGCTGCAATCGCTCTGACGGCCACCGTGTGCGCTTAGTGCTGGTGCGCGCTGTTCAACGGTTTGACGACGGCGTCTACCGCCACCTTGCTGCGGACTTTGTTCGCGTCCTCAAACTCCAGCGTCAGCGGCACCTTGGCGCCGTCGGCCAGCGGCTGCTTCAGTTGCATCAGCATCAGGTGATAGCCGCCGGGCGCCAGCTGGACTGCCTGGCCGGAAGGCAGCGCCAGGCTGTCGATCTGGCGCATGCTCATCATGTCGTTCACCATTTTCATTTCGTGCACTTCGACCACGCCGGCCGCCGGCGAGCTGGCGCCGACCAGGCGGCTGTCCTTTGCCGAGGTCAGCGTCATGAAGGCGCCGGTGGCTTTTTGCGAGGCCACGGTGCCGCGCACCCAGGCCTCGCTGACGGTGACTTGCGCGAAGGCGGGCAGGGCGGCGAGGAGCATCAGGTAGATCATGCGTTTCATGAGAATAATCCTTTCAGGAAGCTGGTTTCTTTTTTAGGTTGCATCAGTTTGCGCAGGTCGGCTGCGCATTGCTGGGCGGTTTGCTCGTGCTTGAAGGCGAGACGGATCTTGCCGGCGGCGTCGAACACATAGGTGATGGCCGTGTGGTCCATCGTGTACGAGCTGCCGCTGGGGACTTTGCGGTAGAAGATCTTGAAGTCCCTGGCCGCCTTGGCGGTTTGCGCCGCGTCGCCGCGCAGGCCGACAAAGGCCGGATCGAAGGCGCGCATGTATTCGGCCAGCAGCGCGGCGGTGTCGCGCTCCGGATCGACGGTGACGAAGACGACTTGTAGCTTGTCGCCGTCGGCGCCGAGCAGCTTCTTGATCTCGACCGCGCGCGACAGGGCGGTCGGGCAGACGTCCGGGCATTGCGTGAAGCCGAAGAACAGCAGCACGTATTTGCCTTTGTAGTCTTGCAGCGAGGCGGGCTTGCCGTCGCCGTAGGACAGGCGGAAGTCCGGGCCGATGCTGCTGCCGGTGATGTCGATGCCGGTGTAGGCCGGCGGCGCGGCGTGCACGGCCAGCGGCAATGCAGCGGCTGCGGCCAGCGCGGTAAGTAGGGTACGGCGTTGCATGGTTAATCCTGTGAGTCGTTGAACAGGCGCACGCCAGCCGTCGCCGTTCGGCGTGGCGGCATGCGGTCTACCGGGACGTCAGGACAGGACGGGCGGTCCGCGCGGCTGTGCGCTCGACCAGTTGAACAGCGGGGTGGGGGACTGGTAGTGCAGCGCGGGCCAGGCGTCATGGCCGCGCAGCACGGTGATCAGGCCGGCTGGTGCTGGCGGCGGCGCGTAGGTGTCGGCATGGGTGGCGCAGAACACGCAATGCTTGAGCGCGTGCGTGGAGCTGTCGCCCGGCGCCGGCTTGGCCGGCGTGGCGCTGCAAATTTCCAGCACCAGCGGATCGCGCGCCAGCGTGGCCATCGCATGGCCGATCGCCGGGGCGAGCAGGTTCAGCAAAATCGCGATGCATACGATCAGGCTGTGGCTGCGCCGGTGCTTCAGAAATTTACCCATGCCCGCAATTATAGGGCAAAAGAAAACCCGGGGTCAGGTCCCCCATTTGAGCATGAGCTCGGCTTGTATAGCCGAGCTCATGCTCAAATGGGGGACCTGACCCCGGGTTGGTTAGCGGCCGGCGAGCTTGAAGATCCGCACCACCTTTTCCAGATCGGCGGCCTGGTCTTGCAGCGCGTGCGCGGCGGCGGCCGCTTCCTCGACCAGCGCGGCGTTCTGCTGCGTGACCTGGTCCATCTGCGCGATCGCTTCGTGCACCTGGCCGATGCCGGCGCGCTGCTCGTCGCTGGCGGTGCTGATCTCGGCCATGATGTCGGTCACGCGGCGCACGCTGACCACCACTTCCTGCATCGTCGTGCCGGCCTGCGCCACCTGCGTGCTGCCGATGTCGACCTTGCTGACCGAATCATCGATCAGCGCCTTGATTTCCTTGGCCGCCGTGGCCGAACGCTGCGCCAGATTGCGCACTTCCGACGCCACCACCGCGAAGCCGCGGCCTTGCTCGCCGGCGCGCGCCGCTTCCACCGCCGCGTTCAGCGCCAGGATGTTGGTCTGGAAGGCGATGCCGTCGATGACCGAGATGATGTCGACAATCTTGCGCGAAGACTGGTTGATCGAGCCCATCGTGTCGACCACCTGCGCCACCACTTCGCCACCCTTGGCGGCGATGCCGGAGGCGGCCAGCGCCATCTGGTTGGCCTGCGCGGCGTTGTCGGCGTTCTGCTTGACGGCGCTGCTCAGCTGCTCCATCGAGGCGGCGGTTTCTTCCAGGCTGGAGGCCTGTTCTTCGGTGCGCGAGGACAGATCCAGGTTGCCGGCGGCGATCTGGTTGGAGGCGGTGGCGATCTGCTCGGCGCCCAGCCGCACTTGGCCGACCACGCCGGACAGGTTCTTGCTGATGCCGTTCAGCGCGCGCAGCACCAGGCCGATCTCGTCCTTGTTGTCGATGGCCAGTTGCACATCCAGGTCGCCTTGCGCGATGCGGCTCGCGGCCGCTTCGGCGCGGGCCAGCGGGCGGGTGATGTTGGCGCGCACCAGCAGGAACAGGATCGCGGCGAACAAGGCCAGCGACACCAGGCCCAGCGCGGCGTAGCGGTTGCGCAGCCGGCCTGCTTCACGGGTGATTTCCTCGGTGTAGGTGCCGCCGACGATCAGCCAGTTCCACGGCTTGAAGGTGTGGAACTCGACCATCTTCTCGCGCGGCGCGGCGCCGGCGCTGTCGGCCCAGTCGTAGCGCATCGAGCCTTCCTTGGCCGCCAGCATGTCCTTGACGAACGGGCGGCCGTCGCTGCTGGCGCTGTCGATCAGGTTCTCGCCTTCCTTGGCCGGGTGCACCAGCGCCGCGCCCAGCGTCTTGCCCGGCGCGGCGTTGACCACGTAGATGTAGCCGGTGTCGCCGATCTTGATGGCCTTGATCTTTTCCTTCAGCATGGCCATGTTCTTCGAGATGTCCAGGCCGATGAACAGCACGCCGATGACCTGGCCGCTGGCGTCCTTGATCGGATCGTATTGCGTGATGTACTGCTTGCCGAACAGCGTGGCCAGGCCGATGTAGTTGCCGCCGGCGCGCAGCGGCGCGTAGCTCGGGTGGGCGTGGTCGAGCTGGGTGCCGACCGCGCGCTCGCCGTTTTCCTTCTTCAGCGACGTGCTCACGCGCACGAACTCGTCGCCGCTGGCGGCAAAGATGGTGGCGACCACGCCGGTGTCGGCGGTGAACTTGTCGGGAATGGCGAAGTCCAGGTTCAGCGTCTTGCCGTCGTGCTTGAGCGAAGGCGTGGCCTTGCCGCCGATGTCGACGGTGGTGGCGCTGTCCAGGCTGAACTTGCCGTCGCCGAAGCCGGCCGCGAACAGGCGCGCGAAGCTGGACGCCTCGTTGGTCATGGCGGTGTTGAACACCTCGACCGTGTTGCTGATGCCGTCCAGCGTGTTGGCGACATTGGCCTTGGCGCGTTCGGTCAGCATGGCCGAGGTGCTCATGTTGATCAGGCTGAGCAGCATGGCCAGGATGACGGCGATCAGGCCGAAGGTGAACACGGTAATCTTGGTGCCGACACCCCAGTCGCGGGGATTCATGGTAAAGGTTTGCATTGTTCTTTTTAGGTCAAGGTGGTGCTGATTGAGGGCGCTCTGGATCGAGCATGCTCCGGGGGAGCGACTGCGTGAAGCGATAAGGCTGCTGCTAAGGCGCCTCACCAGTCGAGGCGTACGGGCTCTGCCGGAGTGCTGCGGGCGGGCCGTCAAAAACATAAGACCGATATAGTACCACATTTTTGCTGCGTGGCAACATATGTGTCAACGGAAGTAAAACTGGTTTCATTTCAGTCTTGCTTAAGCTTGGGCAGGGACACTGCAAACTCCCAGCGCTGCGGTGCAGCCTATCCTGTAGAATGGAACGGCAGGCAGGAGCACTGCGCGCGACGATTAATTGATAACACTACGTTTCGGAGTAAGCCGATGAAGAAGCAAATACTGTTAGTAGCCGTGTTGGCGGCGCTGTCAGTGCAGGCCGGCGCGGCCGTGCCAGAAAAAGCGGCGGCGGATACCGTACTCAAACCCCAGCCGGGCCAGGCCCAGGCGGCCGTATGGGCCTCGCGGGTTCTGACCAAACTGCATTACAAATCCACTCCGTTAGACGATGCGATGTCGGAAAAGATTTTCGACCGCTATTTCAAATCGCTGGATTCGGAAAAACTGTTCTTCACCCAGGCTGACATCGACCAGTACGCCATCGTACGCACCCGCCTGGACGACGCCATCACCGGCGAGAACCTCAGCGTTCCATTCGCCATCTACAACCAGTACCAGCAGCGCTTCAACGAGCGCATCGCCTACGCCCGCGAACTGCTCAAGACCAAGCCCGATTTCTCCCTCGACGAGAGCTACCAGTACGACCGCGAGAAGGCCGACTGGGTCAAGAGCGACGCTGAAATGAAGGAACTGTGGCGCAAGCGCGTCAAGAACGACTGGCTGCGCCTGAAGCTGGCCGGCAAGGACGACAAGGGCATCCGCGACACGCTCGACAAGCGCTACGAGAACTACGTCAGCCGCTCGCGCAAGCTGACCAATGAGGACGTGTTCCAGATCTTCATGAACGCCTACGCCATGTCGATCGAGCCGCACACCAATTACCTGGGCCCGCGCGCGTCGGAGAACTTCGACATCGCCATGCGCCTGTCGCTGGAAGGCATCGGCTGCGTGCTGCAAACCCGTGACGAATACACGGTGGTGCGCGAAGTCGTGCCGGGCAGCCCGGCCGGACTGTCGGGCAAGATCAAGGTCGGCGACAAGATCCTCGGCGTGGCCAAGGACGACAACTCGCCGATGACCGAAGTGCTGGGCTGGCGCATCGACGACGTGGTCGCGCTGATCCGCGGTCCGAAAGACTCCACCGTGCGCCTCGACATCCTGCCGGTCGATGCCGGCGTCGACGGCAAGCACGCCACCGTCTCGCTGGTGCGCAAGAAAATCAGCATGGAAGAGCAGTCGGCCAAGAAATCCATCCTGGAAGTCAAGGACGGCACGGCCAAGCGCCGCATCGGCGTGATCTCGCTGCCGACCTTCTACCAGGACTTCGAGGCCAGCCGCAAGGGCGACAAGGAATACAAGAGCGCCACCCGCGACGTGGCCCGCCTGCTGGGCGAGCTGAAGAAGGAAAAAGTCGACAACGTGCTGATCGACCTGCGCAACAACGGCGGCGGCTCGCTGTCCGAGGCGGTGCAGCTGACCGGCCTGTTCATCGACAAGGGCCCGGTGGTGCAACAGCGCACCGGCGACAACAAAATCGAAATCGAAAGCGACACCAACGCCGGCATGGCCTGGGATGGTCCGCTGGGCGTGCTGATCAACCGTGGTTCGGCCTCGGCCTCCGAGATCTTCGCGGCCGCGATCCAGGACTACGGCCGTGGCGTCATCATCGGCGAGCCGAGCTTCGGCAAGGGGACGGTGCAAACCATCTTCGGCCTGGACCGCTTCGCCCAGAGCGACAAGGTCCACTACGGCGAGCTGAAGATGACCATCGCCCAGTTCTTCCGCATCAACGGCGGCACCACGCAGCTGCGCGGCGTCACGCCCGACATCAAGCTGCCGACCATGGGCGATTCGGACACCTTCGGCGAATCGAGCTACGACAATGCCTTGCCGTGGACCTCGATCAAGCCGGCGCCGTACATCCCGACCGGCGACCTGAAGGACATCCTGCCGCTGCTGGACAAGAAGCATGAGGCGCGCGTGTCCAAGGACAAGGACTTCCAGTACCTGTCCGAGGACATCGCCCTGGTCAAGAAGCAGCGCAAGGACAACCTGATCTCGCTGAATGAGACCGTGCGCCGCAAGGAGCGCGACACCCAGGAAGCACGCGCCAAGCTGCGCGAGGCGCGTCTGCTGTCGACCACGCTGGGCGCGGACGACCCGGTGCTGCTGCCGGATCCGAAGGACGCGCTGAACAAGGCGATCTCCGCCAAGCCGGCCAACGGCAAGGCAGCGCCATCGCCGAAAGTGGCGGCGGTCAAGGGCGCCTTGCGCACCGACGACGGCCTGCAGGGCGACGAACGCTCGCTGACTGCGGAGCTGGATGCGGAAAAAGCCGCCAAGGCCGCCAAGGATGTGCTGCTGAACGAAGCGGTCCACATCCTGGCCGACGAAGTGGGCTTCCTGAAAACCGACACCCGCATGGCCTCGCGCGTGCTGCCGTACGCGGTGGACGCCAGCAAGTAAGTCGTCTGCTCGAAGGTAGCCCCGTGTAGTTCGCGGGGCTATTTTTTTGAGTTATTCACATCGATAATTACTGCTATTACCAATATAAATTAGATTTATATGCCGCGATGCAGCATCATTCACCTGTCTCCTCTATTCTCCTCCAAGGAAATAGATTTAGCCCGCTCCCGTAGCGGGCTTTTTTTTGGGTGCTTATTTGCGACGGCGTTTGACCAAGCCGATGCCTAATAAGCCTACGCCCAACATCAGATAAGTGGATGGCTCCGGCACCGAAATTGTCAGCTTGGTCTCTGGAGTAACGCTCATGCGGTTGTCGTAATAAGGTGGAAAGTCATAATGCCACGTGTAGCCCAACTCACTGGCGCTGCCGCCGCCGTAGGAGACACCTTGATATGTGTTGCTGTAGGAAGTGTAGAATTCTAATTTCCCATTATTCAAGTCATAGGAAAAAGAACTCACACCGCAATATGCATTGCAGTTCAGATAATTGGTGTAACCGCTGCGCATGTAGGTGAGCTCGCTTAGCTCAATTATGTTGTTATGGTTCAGGTCCTCGCCATCGAATCGTCCGCCATACGACGCGTCCGGCTGAAATTCATACGCTTGATTGTAGATATCGGCAAACAATCCGGTATAGGTGTAGTAGTAATGCGTGGGGGCAGCTTGGGCTGCGGTACTGGATATTGCTAGTAATGCAACGCTTAAAAGTTTTTTCAACATTTGATGACTCCAATCTGGGTGGGGAAAGTTGCTGGCTGGGGATGTGACAATTGCTAAACAGTCACTTACTTAATAATAAACAATAATTTTCTATCAATTCTATCGAACGGTAACATCCTGAGTTTTTTGTGCGCCCCCCCCTGCGGTCTTGCTCGCGCAGCTTGCCGGTAGCCGCCGCTCCGAAGATCGGTTAAGATATTTTCTTTCGATCAACGTTTAGGCTGGCGTAACGTGACTCCTACCCAATTCAAGTTAATCGCCGCCGCCCTGGCCCTGGGCGGTGCATTGGGCGGTGGCGGGGCGGCCTACATCCTGACCCATCGGCCGGGCGCCGACGCCGGCGCCGAGGTGGCGCGGCCGTCCGCCTTGAAAGGCACGCAGCCGCACTGGAGCGCGCGCGTCACCGCCATCGCCGGCGACGGCATGCCGGGCGCGAACAACGGCCGTGGCCGCAGCACCCGTTTCGCCGATCCGTTCGGCGTGGTGGCCGACGGCGCCGGCAACCTGTACGTGGCCGATGGCGGCGACAACAACAGCATCCGCAAGATCGCCCAGGACGGCGCCACCACCACCTTGGCCGGCGCGGTCGAGGGCTATGCGGAAGGGGCGGGCAAGGCGGCCGCCTTCCACACCCCGTCCGGTCTGGCGATCGACGCCGCCGGCAACCTGTACGTGGCCGACACCGGCAACAACGCCATCCGCAAGGTCACGCCCGAAGGCGTGGTCAGTACGCTGGCCGGCGACGGCCTGCCGGGCGACAAGGACGGCCGTGGCGCGGCCGCCCAGTTCAATGGCCCGATCGGCATCGCGGTGGACGCGGCCGGCGTGGTCTACGTGGCCGATACCTACAACGACCGCATCCGCCGCATCGCAGCCAACGGCGAAGTCACCACCGTCGCCGGCGGCCGCCGCGCGGGCGATGTCGACGGCGCCGGCGCGCAAGCGCTGTTCAACACGCCGACCGGCCTGGCGCTCAGCGCCGCCGGCGAGCTGTACATCGCCGACACCGGCAACCACGCCATCCGCAAGCTGGCCAAGGACGGCAGCGTCAGCACCGTGGTCCAGGCCAAGGATGGCGAGCGTGCGCCGCTGCTGCAATCGCCGGTTGGACTGGCGATGACGCCGGACGGTTTTCTCTACGTGAGCAGCAACGCCCACGGCCGCCTGGCGCAGGTCACCCCGGCCGGCGAAGTGCTGACGCTGGAAGACGCCGACCGCCCGCCGCAACCGGGCTACGGCTCGGACGGCAGCGTGCGCTTCTACGCGCCGCGCGGCCTGGCGCTGGCCAAGGACGGCTCGCTGTTCGTCACCGACGCCGCCACCTTCCGCCTGCACCACGTGGCGCTGGCGCTGGCCGGAGAGCCGGCCGCGCCGGAGTTGCCCTTGTCCGGCGCGCCGTCGCACGGCGCCACGATGCTGTGGCCGGTGAAGCCGCAGGACAAGCCGCATGAAGTGGTCGGCCTGATGGGCGAGGTGCGCGGCAACTTCGACGGCGAAAGCCGCGACCATTTCCATTCCGGGCTCGACGTGCAGGCCGCCATCGGCACGCCGGTGCTGGCCGTCACCGCCGGCAAGATCAGCGACCCGAACGCCAGTTGGGGCTACGGCGAACTGTCGGAAGGCGTGGCGCTCGATGGCCTGCAATACATCCACATGCGCGTGGGGCGCGGCGCCAACGACAAGCCGCTCGACCCGCGCTTCCAGCTGCTGAAGGATGAAAAAGGCGTGCCTTCCTCCGTGCGCGTCAAGCGCGGCACGCGCTTCCTGGTGGGCGAGACGCTGGGCACCGTCAACCGCATGGCGCACGTGCACCTGGACTACAAACCGAACGGCGACGCCCTCAATCCGCTGACGCTGCCATTCATCGACCTGGAAGACACCATCGCGCCGCAGATCCAGTCCATCGCGCTGGCCGACAGCAGCGGCAAGCTGCTCAAGGAAAAGGCCGGCGGCCGCCTGCTGGTCCCGCGCGCCTTGGGCGAAGTGCAGATCGTGGTCGACGCCTTCGACCAGATGAACGGCAACCAGGCGCGCCGCCGCCTGGGCGTGTACAAGCTGGGCTACCAGCTGTTGAACGCCGACGGCGAAATCATCCCCGGCATGGAAGAACCGTTGATCACGCAGCTCTACGACCGTCTGCCGCGCAACCGCGAGGCGGTCAAGCTGGCCTACGCGGCCACCAGCGGCATCACCGTTCACGGCGCGGCGGAAACGCGGTTTTCCTACGCCATCAACAACACGCTGATCCACGGCAAGCTGACGCCGGGCGGCTGGAAAGTCGGCGCCCTCGGCCCCGGCAACTATACGTTGCGCATCACGGCCGAAGACTACGCCGGCAACGCCGCCAGCAAGGGCCGCGATTTGTTGATCACCGTAGACTGAGCTGCCACGCATGAGCCATGCCGCGCGCGACCAGGCAGACCCACGCTACCAGCGATGCATGGTGCTGGCCGGGGGCGGCTTCTGCTTCGGCTACTACCTCGGCATGCATGCGGCGGCGATCGATGCCGGCCAGGAGCCGGACCTGCTGCTGGCCACCTGCGGCGGTTCGGTGGCCGGCGCCATCATCCGCAACCTGCCGGACAGCGCGGCGCGCAAGGCCTGGCTGGCGTCGCCGCAGATGTATGAGTTTTTCTGCGGCCTGCGTTCCGGCCCGCGCGCCTCGCCGCTGCGGGCCGTGACCAGCATCGTGCTGCGGCGCTTGAATGGCGCGCGGGCGGCGCATATTCCAGACCTGTTCAACGATTATCTGTTCGAGATTCCACCGGTGCTGCCGCTGCCGCCGGCGCCCACGGCCGCATCCTCGACCACGCCGGCGCTGGCCATCCTCGGCGGCAAGCTGCTGTTCGGTCCCGACGAAGTAGGGCAGTTGCGGCAAGGGCGCGCCATTTATCGCGTCACCTTGTTTGGCGATGCGCGCATCGCCGCGCTGGCGGCCGGCCAGCCATCGGCCATCGGCCGTGACGGCTGGACCAACGCCGTCGCGCACGAGCTGGAGATCGACACCACGATGCCCCTGGCCGACGCCGCCCGCATCTCGATTGCCGACATGGTCTACTTCCGCTGCCAGTCCGCCGGCGGCGCCGACTACACCGGCGGCGTGATCGACCTGTTCCCGATCGAGCTGGCGCAGTGCCTGGCGCAGCACATCAGCATGGAGATGAAGCAGTCCTACGAACAGTTCACCGCGATTCCGGCCTTGCGTTCGGTGTTCGGCTTCGACGCCAACCGCCGCCTGCGCCATGTGCACGGCCAGTCGGTCGACGTGTGGATCGATACGTCCGACGTCAGCGAGGCCTTGCACGGAACCGGTGTCCAGAAGCGCATCGCGTGGCGGCACAACCGCGTGCAACTGGTGGCGCCGGCCAGCTATGAACAATACGTGGCCGACGTGGAAACCCAATGGCTATATGGCTATCGGCGGGCACAGGAGGCCTACGCGCTGGCCGCGCAAGGCCGCCGCGCCGCCATGCGCAACGAGGATAAGCACAACAAGGCCTCGACCTAAGATTGCCTGCCTTTCTCAAACGCCTGCGCAAAAAATAAGTCGCACACGCTTGCGCGTCTTCGTTGACAAAAAATATTAATCAGAATATATTTTGAACACTGAATTGGAATCGTTTCCAATTCTAATCAGCGACACAGACCGGGCCACGACCCGGTCGGCACGGAGACTGCAACAGCAAGCGAAACGCCTCGTAGCGAAGGCGCCCCTGCGCCCATTTTTTTGCCGGGCCGGGTTGTCTGGCGCTCCATGCTCCCTGACCGCAAACGGAATAGCCGGCGTTGCCGGCGAAGGTGCGGACCGGACGGCCGTCCGGTTCGAAATGAGGAAGTATGGATACGAGGAGTCATACATTGTGAATAAACAGAAATTCGTTCTGTCCGCCGTTGCCGCCGGGATTTTGATGGCGTACGGCACGCAGGTGTCGGCCAGCGTCACCAGTCCCGTCATCGGCCCCTTGCTGTGGTCCGAGGAGTTCAACGCCGCCGCGCTCAACACCACGCTGTGGACGGCGGTGGACGGCAACGGCTGCCAGATCAACCTGTGCGGCTACGGCAACCAGGAACTGGAGTACTACAGCCCCAACAACGTCTCCATCGCCAACGTGCCGTTCGAGCCGAACACGCGGGCGCTGGCGATCAAGGCGCAGAACCAGACGGTGGGCAGCAACGTCTTCACTTCCGGCAAAATCGGCTCCTTCGGCAAGGTGCAGGTGCAGTACGGCATGGTCGAGATCCGCATGTCGACGCCGCAGCTGGGCATCGGCCTGTGGCCGGCCGCGTGGATGCTGGGCGTGAGCCCGCAGACCTGGCCGCGCAACGGCGAGATCGACATCATCGAGATGGGCCACAAGGCCAGCAGCCGCGCGGCGGCCGGCACGCCGACGCCGGCGATCGACAACTTCGTCGGCTCCAACGTCATCACCTGGCAGCAGGCCGCCTGCGTGCCGGGCAACGAAAGCTGCGCCGCCTCGACCGCATGGCAGACCAAGAACTGGTACACGCCGAGCCAGTCGCTGGCGAACCGCTTCGTCGTCTACCGCCTGTACTGGACCGACACGCAGATGCGCTTCACCGTGGTCGACAACGGCGTCGAGCACGATATGTACAACAATCCGCTGCCGGTCAATTCGACCGCGCTGCAATCGCCGTTCTACCTGCTGTTCAACCTGGCCGTCGGCGGCAACTTCACCGACGCGGCCGCGCCGGGGCAGGTGACGGCGCCGCTGCCGGGCACCATGTATGTCGACTATGTGCGCGTGTACCAGTTGGACGGCAAGGGCTCGGTCAAGCTGGGTAGCCAGACCACGCCGGAGGTGGGCAAGTTCGGCGTCTTCACCGACAACACCGTGGTCAACAACAAACTGCAGGCGGGCACCAGCTCCGACGTTTTTGTGTGGAACAACGCCTCTGTCACGCAGGGCAACTTGCCGCCGTATGAAGGCGGCAATGTGATGGCGTGGAGCTTCAACACGCCGGGCCAGTGGTTCGGCGGCAGCGTGGAATCGCGCCAGGCGCGGGACATGAGCAACTTCCGCAACGGCACCATGAAGCTGAAGATCAAGATCCCGGCCAACGTCGCCTTCACGGTGGGTGTGCAGGATACCTACACCAACCAGAACGCGGTCAAGTTCCCGGCCAACGCCACCACCTACGGCCTGGTGCGCAATGGCGACTGGGGCACGGCGACCATCCCGGTGGCCGACCTGGCCGGCAGCAAGGTCGCCTTGCAGTCGATGCTGGACCTGTTCCAGATCGCCAGCGACGGCGCCGCACTGCCGAGCTCGGCTTTCCAGATGGCGATCGATGACATCGTCTGGGATACCGGTGTGCCAACTCCGACCCCGACGCCCACACCGACTCCAACCCCAACGCCGACCCCGACGCCAACTCCGACGCCAACTCCGACACCAACGCCTACGCCGACACCAACTCCGGCGCCGGCCGTGCAGCAAACCAGCGCGACCATGCTGAAGTTCTCGCTGACTTCCAGCAGCTGGGCGGACGTGCACTACACCGTCAACGGCGGCGGCCAGCTGAACGTGCGGATGACGCAGAGCGCCGGCGTCAACAGCTACACCGCGAGCGGCCTGAAGATCGGCGACGTGGTGAACTACAGCTTCACCTACTGGGACGCGGCACATAACTACGCCGTCGACACCGCGCGCCAAAGCTACACCATGAAATAAACCCAGGGTCAGGTCCCCCATTTGCTCACGAACTGATGCATTAATGGGGGACCTGACCCCGGGGTTTTGGAAATTGCGCCATTCTGTCGCCCTTTAAAAATGCCACAATGCAGAGCAGGATATCGGGTACAATTATTTGAACGATCGTGCTTTTTTAGCGGGGTCATAAGAATATGGAGACAGCATGGATTTGAACTACACGGCGGCGGATCTGGCGTTTCGTGACACGGTGCGCGCCTTTCTCGACGCTAACCTGCCCAGCGATTTGCAGAAGAAAGTCCGCAACCACCTGCGCCTGAGCCGCCAGGATTATGTGCGCTGGCATCAGATCGTCGCCCGCCAGGGCTGGGCCGCGCCGGCCTGGCCGGTCGAGCACGGCGGTCCGGGCTGGAGCGCCACCCAGCGCCATATCTGGGAGGAAGAGTGCGCCCGCGCCGGCACCCCGCCCATCCTGCCGTTCGGCGTCAACATGGTGGCGCCGGTCATCATGGCCTTCGGTAACGAGGCGCAGAAGGCCCACTATCTGCCGCGCATCCTCAGCTGCGAGGATTGGTGGTGCCAGGGCTACTCCGAGCCCGGCTCCGGTTCCGACCTGGCTTCGCTGAAGACCACTGCCGAGCGCGCCGGCGACCACTACATCGTCAACGGCCAGAAGACCTGGACCACGCTGGCCCAGCACGCCGACATGATCTTCTGCCTGGTCCGCACCGATACCACCGTGCGCAAGCAGGAGGGCATCTCCTTCCTGCTGATCGACATGAAGACGCCGGGCATCACCGTGCGTCCCATCATCATGCTGGACGAAGACCATGAGGTGAACGAAGTCTTCTTCGACAACGTCCAGGTGCCGGTGCAGAACCTGATCGGCCAGGAAAACAAGGGCTGGACCTACGCCAAGTACCTGCTGGGCCACGAGCGCACCGGCATCGCGGCGGTCGGCCGCTCCAAGCGCGAGCTGCTGTTCCTGAAGAAGATCGCCTCCGAGCACTACAAGCACGGCAAGCCGCTGCTGCAGGACCCGGTCTACGCCGCCAAGGTGGCGAGTCTCGAAATTGAATTGATGGCGCTGGAAACCACGGTGCTGCGCGTGATCACGCGCGAATCGCACGCGCCGGGACCGGAGGCCTCGCTGCTGAAGGTGCGCGGCTCGGAGATCCAGCAACTGCTGACCGAGCTGATGGTCGAGGCGCTGGGCCCGGACGCGCTGCCGTTCGACACCGACTACCTCGAAGGCAAGGCCGACCACGCCGTCACCGGCGACGACGCCGCCGCGCCGCTGGCCGGCTACTACTTCAATTTCCGCAAGACGTCGATCTACGGCGGCTCGAACGAGATTCAGAAAAACATCATCACCCAGATGATCCTGGGACTGTAAGGGGCAGCGATGGATTTTAATTTGAAAGAAGAACAGCAGCAGTTCGCCGACGCGCTGCGCCGCTGGGTCGACAAGGACTACGGTTTCGACGTGCGCCAGCGCATCGTGCATTCCGCCTCGGGCGTGTCGGACGTGGCCTGGAGCACGCTGGTGGAACTGGGCATGACGGCCTTGCCGGTGCCGGAGGAGCAGGGCGGCTTCAACGGCAGCGCGGTCGACCTGTGGGTGGTGATGCAGGAGATCGGCCGCGGCCTGGTGGTCGAGCCTTACTTCGCCACCGTGTGGGGCGCGCAATTCCTCAAGCTGGCCGGCAACCAGCATCATCTGCTGGAGGAAGTCGCCAGCGGCGAACTGACGCTGGCCTGCGCTTTGGGCGAGAAGCACGCGCGCCATGAACTGTCGGACATCAAGACCATCGCCAGCATCAACGGCGAAGGCTACCGCATCGACGGCAGCAAGACCGTGGTGATCCACGGCGCCCAGGCCGGCGCGCTGATCGTCTCGGCCCGCAGCGCCGGCGCCCAGCGCGACACCAACGGCATCAGCCTGTTTGTGGTGCCGGCCGACACGCCGGGCGTGATCGTGCGCGACTACCGCACCATCGACGGCCAGCGCGCCGCCACGGTGCAGTTCAGCCATGTGGCGGTGCCGGCCTCGGCGCTGCTGGGCAAGCTGGGCGGCGCGTGGGAGATGCTCGACGAGGCGGCCGACTACGGCGCCAGCCTGCTGTGCGCGGAAGCGGTCGGCGCGATGGACGCGCTGTTCGCCGCCACGCTGGAGTACCTGAAGACGCGCAAGCAGTTCGGCGCGCCGATCGGCGGCTTCCAGGCCTTGCAGCACCGCATGGCCGACATGTACATCCACCTGGAGCAGGCCCGTTCGATGGCGATGCTGGCGGCCGCCCGCATGTCCTGCGGCGACGCCGAGGAGCGCCGGCGCGTGGTGTCGGCGGCCAAGGTGCGGGTGGGGCAGGCGTCGAAGTTCCTCGGCCAGCAGGCGGTGCAGCTGCACGGCGGCATGGGCGTGACCGACGAACTGCCGGCCGCGCACCACTTCAAGCGCCTGGCGATGATCGAGGTGAGCCTGGGCGATGTCGACCATCACCTGGAGCGCTTCATCGCCCAGCGCGGCTTCCAGCAGCATTCCTGAAGCGCCGCGACCAGGCCCGGGCTTAGTCCTTGGCCTTGTCGGCGTCCAGCGCGCTGCTGCTGTGGCGGTTGCGGCCGCCCTGTTTTGCCAGGTAGAGCTGGCTGTCGGCGACCCGCACCGCGGCGTCGCTGCCGCTGGCGTCCAGCGGCGGCAGCGCGGTGCAGACGCCCAGGCTGGCCGAGACGTGCGGCGCGGTCGGCGAGGCGGCGTGCGGAATCGCCAGCAGCCGCACTTCGTCGAGGATGCGGCGCGCCACCACGTCGGCGCCTTCCGGCCCCTCCTGCGGCAGCAGCAGGATGAATTCCTCGCCGCCGTAGCGGGCCAGCAGATCCGGCGGCCGCGCGGCGCAACGCGCCATCGCCGCGCTCACCTGTTGCAGGCACAGGTCGCCCGCCTGGTGGCCGTAATGGTCGTTGTAGAGCTTGAAGTGGTCGATGTCGATCATGATCACCGACAGCGGCAGGCCGGCGCGCGCGCAGCGCCGCCATTCGGCCTCCAGCGCGTCGTTGAAGCTGCGGCGGTTGGCCACGCCGGTCAGGCCGTCGGTCATGCTCAGCTCGCGCATGGCGTCGGCCTGGCGCTTGATGGTCAGCTGGCTGCGCACCCGCGCGCGCACCACCGCCACGTTGAAGGGCTTGCTGATGAAGTCGACCGCGCCGGCCTCCAGCGCGCGGGTCTCGTCTTCCGGCTGGCTCAGCGCGGTGACGAAGATCACCGGGATGTCCTGCAGCCGAGGCGAGTCGCGCAGCGCCGCGCAGACCGCGTAACCGTCCATGCCGGGCATCACCGCGTCCAGCAGGATCAGGTCGGGTTGCTGCTCGAGCGCCACTTCCAGCGCCTTCTCGCCGTCCAGCGCGAACAGCACGTCGTGCTCGTCGCGCAGGGCGTGATGCAGGATCTGGATGTTTTCCATGGCGTCATCGACCACCAGTATGCGTCCATTCCTGGCCAGGTTGGTCCAGCTCATGCACTGTCCTTTCGTTGCAACATATCGGCCACCATTTTTTGCGCAACTGTGAAATTCAGCGTCTCGACCGCTTCCGCCAGCGCGCCGGCTTGCGCCGTCGCCGCCAGTGCCGGGCGCAGCGCGCGGAAGTGTTCCAAGGCTTTCAAGTTGTTATTCTGAAGCAAACACTGTAACTCCGCCAGCTTTTGCGGTAAGTCTTGCGTCACAGTGTTGCTCGGGAGAACATCCGGCGCCGCCAGCTGGCGCGCCGCCGCCGTCAACCGCTGCAGCGCGGACTCCAGCTGCGCCAGCGCGGCCTGTAGCGCGGCCGGCTCGGGGGCGGCGTGGTGCAGCACGGCTTCGACGTTGGCGGTCAGGCCGGCGACCTGGGTGGCGCCGAGGTTGGCGGCCACGCCGCGCAGCCGGTGCAGGCTTTGCGCCGCCTGTTGGGGCTGGCCGGCGGCCAGCAGCGCCCGCACCTCGCCCACAGTGCCGCCCTGCGACAGCTCGAAACGCTTGAGCAGCGCCACCAGCGCATCGGCGTTGCCGCCCAGCCGGGCCAGCGCCGCGTCCAGGTCGACGCCGGGCAGCGCCGCCAGCGCCGCGGCGTTGTCGCCCAGCCGGGCCAATGCGCTGTCCGGGGCGGGCGGCGTGGACGCCGCAGCCGCCACGGCCGTCACGGCAGTCGCGGCATCGGTTGCGGCCGCCGGCTCGGTCTGGCTGCGCACCAGCCGGATCAGCACGGTGATCATTTCCTCGACGTCGATCGGTTTGGCCACGTGGGCGTTCATGCCGGCCCGGTGGGCGCGGCGGCGGTCGTCCTCCATCACGTTGGCGGTCATGGCGACGACCGGCAGGTCGGCCAGCGCGCCGCCGGCCGCGCGGATCGCCACGGTGGCGTCGTAGCCGTTGAGCACCGGCATCTGCACGTCCATCAGCACCACGTCGCAGCGCTGGGGATCGGCCAGCAGCAAGTCGACCGCCAGCTGGCCGTTGGCCACCGTCTCGACGCTGGCGCCGGCGTGGTGCAACATGTATTGCGCCACCTCCTGGTTGATTTCATTGTCTTCCACCAGCAACACGCGCATGCCGGCCAGCCGTTCGTGCAGCGGCGAATGCTCGCTGAGCGGCGCCATGCCGGCGTCGCGGTTGTCGCCCCCCAGCAGCGAGGCGACCCGCTCCAGCAGGCGCGCCGGGCTGACCGGCTTGGACAGCATGCCGGCCGCGCCCAGGCCGCTGCAGCGCTGGGCCTGGGCGGCGACCACGTGTTCGGACGCCATCAGCAGCACCGGCGGCAGCGGCTGGCCGGCCTGCAGCCAGTCCTGCAGGGCGGCGCCGTCCGGCGTCGGCAGGTCGCAGTCCAGCAGCATCAGGCCGTAGGGCTGGCCCAGCTGCTGGCGTTCATGCAGCAGGGCCAGCGCGGCCCCGGCGTCGGCGGCGCCGCTGGCGACCCAGCCCAGGTGGTCGCAGGCGCGCTGCAAGGCCAGGCGCACGCTGGCGTTGTCGTCGACGATCAGCACCGCCAGGCCGGCGGCGACGGCCGGCGGCGCGGCGGCCGGCGCGCCGCATTCGAGCGGGCAGGTGAACAGGAATTCCGAGCCGACGCCGGGTTCGCTGCTGACCTCGATCGCGCCGCCCATCATGTCGGCCAGCTGGCGGCAGATCGCCAGGCCCAGGCCGGCGCCGCCGAACTGGCGGCTGGTGCTGCTGTCGGCCTGCGAGAAGGCGCCGAAGATGTGCGCCTGCTGTGCCGGCGTGATGCCGATGCCGGTGTCGCGCACGCGGAATTCCAGCAGCATCGCTCTCAAACCCGGCAGGCCCGGCGGCTCCGGCGCGACGGCGCCGGGCGCCTGCCGCACCTGCAGCACCACCTCGCCGCGCTCGGTGAACTTGATGGCGTTGCCGATCAGGTTGAGCAGCACCTGTTGCAGCCGCATCGGGTCGCCCGCCAGCTCGGCCGGCAGGCGCGGGTCGATGTCGTAGACCAGCTCGATGCCCTTGTCGCAGGCGCTGCCGCTGACCAGCACGCTGATGCTGCTGAGCACGCGCTCCAGGCTGAAGCTGGCATGTTCGAGCACCAGCTGGCCCGCCTCCACCCGCGAGAAGTCCAGCACGTCGTTGACCAGGCCCAGCAGCGATTGCGTGGCCAGCTGGATCTTGTCCAGGTAGCCGCGTTCGCGCGGCGCCAGCCCGGCTTCCTCCAGCAGGCGCGCCAGGCCGATGATGGCGTTCATCGGCGTGCGGATCTCGTGGCTCATATTGGCCAGGAATTCGCTCTTCGCGCGGCTGGCGGCCTCGGCGCGGTCGCGCGCCAGCACCAGCTCCTCGTTCAGTTCCTGCAGGTGCAGCTCGGTTTCCTTGAGCTCGCTGACGTCGGACACCAGCACGAAGAAACCGCTGACCAGGCCGCCCTGGTCGACATCCGGGATGTAGTTGACCCAGGTGTGGCTGAGCTCGCCCGACGGCCAGCGCAGCTGGTCGGCAAAGGCTTGCGGCTGGCCGGCCAGCGCGCCCTGCACATAGGGCGCGCAGACGGCGTACTGGGCCTCGCCCAGCACTTCGGGCATGTGCGCGCCCAGCATCTGCCCGGTGCGGCGGCCGTGCCACTCGAGGAAATAGCGGTTGGCGAAGCGGCAGCGCAGGCCGGCGTCCCAGTAGGCCACCATGCCGGGCAGGTTGTCGGTCACGGTGCGCACGAAGTGCTCGCTCTGCGCCAGTTGCGCCACGGTGGCGCGCAACGCCTCCTTGGCGGCCTTGCGGTCGGTGATGTCGAGCGAGATGCCCAGCACGTGGGTGACGGCGCCGTGTTCGTCGCGCAGCGCCACCTTGCGGGTGGTCAGGTAGCGGGTCCGGCCGCTGGCGTCGGTGATCGGTTCCTCGGCGATCTCGGTCACCTCGCCGGGGGCCGAGGCCAGCACCCGGCGGTCGGCGGCGGCGAAGAAGTCGGCCTGGGCGGTGGGCACCAGGTCGTAGTCGCTCTTGCCGATGAAGGCTTCGCCGTTGGGGCGGCCGAACATCTGGGCGCCGTGGCGGTTGAACAGCTCGTAGCGCAGGTCGGCGGCGCGCTTCAGGAAGATCATCGCCGGCATGTTTTCCAGCATCGAACTGAGCAGCTGGCGCGAGCGCCGCAGTTCGGCCTCCGCCCGTTTCAGCTCGCTCACGTCCATCAGCAGGGCGGTGATGCCGACGATGCGGCCGTTGGTGCCGAACTGCGGGTAGTAGCTCAGCACCCAGTAGCACAGCTGCTGGGGCGAAGCGGCCGGATAGCCCGAGCGTTGCAGGCCGGTCAGCGGCCGGCCGCTGTCGAGCACGGTGCGGTAGTCGGCCAGCACGCTGCGCCGCACCTCGGGGTCGGGGATCATCTCGCCCACGTGGCGGCCCAGGTGGGCGATCACCGGCTCGTTGTTGAGCGCGGCCAGGTAGTCGTTCAGGCGGACGAAGCGCAGCTCGTTGTCGACATAGCTGAGCCCGACCGGCGCGGTGGCGTACAGGGTTTCCAGCTGGGCGCGGTTTTTTTCCAGCTGGACGGTGCGCTCGGCCACCAGCTGTTCGAGCTGGGCCTGGTTGCGGCGCAGGTCGCCCTCCAGCGCGTGGAAGGCTTGCCCGACCTCGTTCGCCTCGCGGAAGGTCGGCGCGCCCAGCGTGAAGGGGCTGCCGCTGGCCAGCGCCTGGGCCGGCCCGACCAGCTCGCGCACTGAGCGGGCGATGCGGCCGCCGACCCACCAGGCCAGCGAAAAGCCGGCCAGCAGCAGCGCGGTCATGGTCAGCGAGATGGTGGTGATGGCGTTCAGCAATTCCTGCAGGGCCTGGTGCTGCGGCGTGGCGATGGCGACGGTGACGCGGCTGACCGGCGCGCGGCTGAAGCCGAAGTAAATCGGCGTGCCGTCGGCCGCTTCGGTCGACAGCAGGGCTTCGCCGTTGGCGTGCAGCTGGGCCCGCATCGCCTGCTCGGCGGCCCGCGCCAGCAGCTGGCG
>NZ_JAQQPR010000027.1:0-105578 GCF_036688705.1 Duganella sp. S19_KUP01_CR8
AGGCCACTATTTTCATAGCGCCTATTTCATTACTTCTTGTGAACATTTGATATTTTAAGTTTCACGCTGCCTAAGCAACGTGTGCACTTTCATCAAACGTCCACACTTATCGACTGTAAATTTTTAAAGAACTTCAATTCGGTACTGCTTGCAACCGGCGACAAAGCGTTGTGTTTGTCAGTTGCGAAGAAGGAAGATTATGAGGCGTTTCGCCGTTTTCGTCAACCCTCTTTTTCACCCCGCTTCACTCTGCAACATGTGCACCGTTTTGCGGGGAGGCGAACTATAGCAAAGGGGACCCACGCTGGCAAGGGTAAAATAGCGGTTTCACCGAAACATAAGTACGTCATGTCCATTCTGCTCACTACCCTCAACGCCCGCTACACCCACGCCTCGCTGGGACTGCGCTATCTATTAGCGAATATGGGAGAGCTGCAGGAGCAGACCCGCTTGCAGGAATTCGTCATCGGCGCGAAAACCACCGAGATCGTCGAACGCATCCTGGCGCATGCGCCGCAGATCGTCGGTTTCGGCATCTATATATGGAACGTCGAGGAAACCACCAAAGTCGTGGCCATGCTCAAGCGCGTGGCGCCGCATGTGGTGGTGGTTCTGGGCGGCCCGGAAGTGTCCTATGAATCGAACGAGCAGGAAATCGTCAAGCTGGCCGATTACCTGATTACCGGCTGGGGCGACGTCACCTTCCCCAAGCTGTGCGGCGAGATCATTCACGGCCCCAAGCCGCTGATGAAGATCCACGCCGGCGTGCAACCGCCGATGGCCGAGATCAAACTGCCCTACTCGCTCTACGCCGACGACGATATCAAGAACCGCACCATCTACGTGGAAGCCTCGCGCGGCTGCCCGTTCAAGTGCGAGTTCTGCCTGTCTGCACTGGACAAAACGGCGTGGCCGTTCGCGCTGGATAACTTCCTGGCGGAGATGGAGTCGCTGCACGCGCGCGGCGCGCGGTTGTTCAAGTTCGTCGACCGCACCTTCAACCTGAATATCAAGACCAGCCTGAAGATCATGCAGTTCTTCCTCGATAAACTGGAAGCCAACCCGGACGACCCGGTCTACGCCCACTTCGAGCTGGTGCCGGACCACCTGCCGGACGCACTGAAAGAGGGCATCAGCAAATTCCCGCACGGCGCGCTACAGTTCGAAATCGGCATCCAGAGCTTCAACCCGGCGGTGCAAACGCTGGTCAGCCGCAAGCAGGACAACCAGAAAGCCGCCGACAACATCCGCTGGCTGACCGACCACTCCAACGCCCACATGCACGTGGACCTGATCGCCGGCCTGCCCGGCGAAACCGTGGAGAGCTTCGCCGCAGGCTTCAACAAGCTGTGGGCCTTGAATCCGCACGAGATCCAGTTCGGCATCCTCAAGCGCCTGCGCGGCACGCCCATCATCCGCCACACGCAGGAGTTCGGCCTGGTGTTCGAGCCGTACGCGCCGTACACCATCCTCGCCAACCGCGACATTGATTTTCCGACCATGCAGCGCCTGGTGCGCTTCGCCCGCTATTGGGACCTGGTGGCCAACTCCGGCCGCTTCGGCCACACGCTGCCGGTGCTGCTGGGCGACGACGCCTTCGGCCGCTTCATGGCGTTTGCCGACTGGTTGTACGCCAATACCGACGCCACCCACCGCATCGCGCTGGAGCGCCTGGTGGCGATGGTGTGCAAATACCTGCAAAGCCAGGGCATGGACAAGGACGCCGCCGAAGCGCTGCTGGCCAGCGATTATGCGGGCGCCAAGCCGAAACCGGTCGAGACGCCGGCGCCCAAGCGGCAGGCCCGCCGGCTGGCCGCCTGAGTGCGGGAGCGCACTCCGCTGCACATCCATTGGTAGCCGCCGGGGCGAAACTCCCTTAAACTGACGAAATGCCTATTGCCAAAGAGCCCACACTCACTCTCAATCCCGGTGCCGCCAAGGGGCCTTCGGTCGCCGCAGGCGGCACGTGGCAAGTGCACGCGCTGGCGCAGGGCAGCACCATGGCCACCATCACCGCGCTGATCAAGACCCTCAAGGCCGACAACGTCAAATGGGATTTGACGGCAATCGACAGCATGGACCACATCGGCGCCCAACTACTGTGGAACGCCTGGGGCAAGACCCGTCCCGCCAACCTGCAACTGGCGCCCGGCCAGGAAGAATTCTTCAGCCGGCTGGAAACCACCGGCAAACTCGAACTGCCGCGCGCCCGCGCGCAGCGCCTGACGTGGGTGATGAAGCTCGGCTTCGCGATGATGCTGTTCTTCGAGCACCTGATCGCCCTGACCGCGCTGATCGGCCAGGTGGTGCAGGAATTCTGGCGCTTCCTGCGCGCGCCCATGCGCGGGCCGTGGAAGGAAATCTCCGCGAACATCTTCCATGCCGGCTTCCAGGCACTCGGCATCACGGCGCTGGTCGGTTTCCTGATCGGCGTGGTGTTCTCCTATCTGTCGGCGCAACAGCTGCGCAACTTCGGCGGCGACATCTTCCTGGTCAACCTGCTCGGCATGAGCATCATCCGCGAACTGGGCCCGCTGCTGGCGGCGATCCTGGTGGCCGGCCGCTCCGGCTCCTCCATCACCGCGCAGCTGGGCGTGATGCGCGTGACCGAAGAACTCGACGCCATGCTGGTCATGGGCATCTCGCACGGCTTCCGCCTGATCATGCCAAAAGTGCTGGCCCTGGCGATCGCCATGCCGCTGCTGGTGATCTGGACCGACACCATCGCGCTGTTGGGCGGCATGGTGTCGGCCAAGGTCGAACTGAATTTGTCGCCGCAGTACTTCATCCTCAAGCTGCCGGATGCGGTGCCGCTGGCGAACTACATGATAGGCCTGGGCAAAGGCGTGGTGTTCGGCATCCTGATCGCGCTGGTGTCCTGCCACTTCGGCCTGCGCATCAAGCCGAATACCGAAAGCCTGGGACGCGGCACCACCACCTCGGTGGTCACCGCGATCACCGCGGTGATCCTGGCCGACGCCGTGTTCGCAATCGTCTTCAGCGGCGTGGGGTTCTGATGGTCAGTCACGCACTCGTCCCCGAAAAAGCCTGCGGTCCCGGCGCCGGCGAACTGACGCTGGACGGCAGCGTTCCCATCGTCGAGATCACCGGCCTGTGGACCAAGTACGGCCGCACCGTGGTCCACCAGGATTTGAACCTGGAGATCGAACAGGGCGAGATCCTGTCCATCGTCGGCGGCTCCGGCACTGGCAAGACCACGCTGCTGCGCCAGATGCTGGGCCTGGAAACGCCGGCGCGCGGCTGCGTGCGCGTGTTCGGCGAAGACATCAGCGAGATCGGCTCCGAGCAGCTGCAGCAGCTGCGCAATCACTGGGGCATGCTGTTCCAGCAAGGCGCGCTGTATTCGGCGCTGACGGTGTTCGACAACATCGCCCAGCCGATGCGCGAGCTGCACACGCTGCCCGAAGACCTGATCCTCGACGCCGTGCTGCTGAAGATGAACATGGTGGGCCTGGGCCCCGAACACGCGAACAAGATGCCGTCCGACCTGTCCGGCGGCATGGTCAAGCGCGTGGCGCTGGCGCGTGCGCTGGCGCTCGAACCCAAGCTGCTGTTCCTCGACGAGCCGACCGCCGGCCTCGATCCCGACCTGTCCGAAGCCTTCGTCTCGCTGATCAAATCGCTGCACCGCGAGCTGGGGTTGACGGTGGTGATGGTCACCCACGATCTCGATACGCTGTTCGCCCTGTCGACCCGCATCGCCGTGCTGGCCGAAAAACATGTGATCGCGCTTGGCCCGCTGCGCGACCTGCTGAAAATCGATCACCCGTTCATCAAGGAGTTCTTCCTCGGCGACCGCGGCCGCCGCGCGCTGGAAGCGCTGGACGAAAAAACCAATACGGAGTCCCACTGATGGAAAACAGATCCCACGCACTCACCACCGGCTTCTTCACGCTCACGCTGCTGATCGCGGCCGTCCTGTTCGGCCTGTGGTTCAACCGCGACCGCGTCGAACGCGCGCCCTACGTCATCGCCACCGCGCAATCGGTGCCGGGCCTGAACCCGCAGGCGCCGGTGCGCTACCGCGGCCTCGAAGTGGGCAAGGTCGCCAGCATCGCCTTCGATCCCAAGATGGCCGGCCAGATCCTGGTCACCCTCAACATCAACACCGACGCGCCGATCACCAAGACCACCTTCGCCACGCTGGGCTACCAGGGCGTGACCGGCATCGCCTTCATCCAGCTCGACGACGACAAGGTCGGCTCGCCGCTGCTGGCGACCAACAGCGACAACCCGGCCCGCATACCGCTGCGCGCCGGCTTCTTCGACCAGCTGGAAAAACGCGGCAAGGAAATCCTGACCCAGTCCGAAGAAGTGACGCGCAAGCTGAACAACCTGCTCAGCCCTGAAAACCAGAAGACCATCATCGGCGCCTTCGCCGACGTCAGCGCCACCGCCAACGCCTACCGCGAACTGCCGGCCAAGCTGGAGCCGACCATCGCCAGGCTGCCGGCGCTGACCGAACAAACGCAGCGCACACTGAGCTCCTTCAACACGCTGGCCAACGATTCCGACCGCCTGGTGAAAACCCTGCAAGCGCCGGACGGTCCGATCGCCCGCATCGCCGCCACCGCAGAACGCATCGGCAGCTCGGTGGACGCGGTGGCCGGCGGCATAGAACTCGACACGCTGCCGCAGGTGAACTCGCTGTCCGACGACACCAAGGCCTCGATGCGCGCGCTGCGCAAGACCATGAACAAGATTAACGACCGTCCGCAAAGCCTGATCTTCGGTTCGCCCGGCACGCCGCCGGGCCCCGGCGAAGAAGGCTTTTCCGCCTCGTCCAAATAAGGATTACTGAGATGACCATCGCCATCCGCAACGCCATCCTCGTCGCCGCCATCGGCGTGCTGCTGGGCGCCTGCGCCAGCAAGGGCCAGTCGACCGCGCAGTACGATTTCGGCCCGCTGCCGCAAACTCCGGCACCGGCGCAGGCGCCGGCCGCCATCGGCTCAGTGATCGTGGCCGATATCGTCGGCCCGGCAGCGCTGGACACGGAACGCATGCAATACCGCCTGCTGTACGCCGACGCGCGCCAGTCGCGCCCCTACGCCTACAACCAGTGGACCGCCACGCCGTTCCAGCTGATGACCCAGCGCATGAAGGCGCGCATCGCGCAAGCCGGCGTCAAGGTGCTGTCGACCACCGACGCCGCCGCCAGCCCGACCGTGCTGCGCATGGAGGTCAACGACTTCGCGCATAACTTCGACAGCGCCACCAGCAGCGCCGGCATCATCAGCCTGCGCGCCTCGCTGTTCCGCAATCACAAGCTGGTGGACCAGAAGACCTTCAGCCGCAGTAGCCCGGCCCCGAGCCCGGACGCCGCCGGCGGCGCCCACGCGCTGGCCGCCGCCACCGACGCCGTCACCGCCGATGTGCTGGCATGGCTGACGGCGCTGCCGCCGCAGTAGGAATGACGGAGACCACCACCCTCACGCCGCCTCCGCCAGCGCCGGAGCCGGCCAGCAAGCCGTCGCCCTTCACGCGGGCGGCGCTGCTGGCCTATGTGCTGCTGATCGTCTACGCCAGCTGGTTCCCGTTCTCGGGCTGGCACAACCAGGGATTGTCGCCGCTGATCTTCCTGGAAAACACCAGCATGCCGCGCTACTGGACCAAGTTCGACGCCATCATCAACGTGCTCGGCTACATGCCGCTGGGGACGCTGATCGTCTACTCGCTGTACCCGCGCTTCAAGGGCATCGCGGCCTGGCTGATGGCGGCCGCCGGCGGCGTGCTGATCTCGGGCCTGATGGAGGGCGTGCAGACCTACCTGCCCAGCCGCGTGTCCTCCAACCTGGACTTCTACACCAACGCCGCCGGCTGCGCGCTGGGCGCCGTGGTCGGCGTGCTGACCGTGCGCCGCCTGCTGGACCGCAGCCAGTTGCAGCGCCTGCGCCAGGCCTGGTTCGCGCCGCACGCCAGCCAGGGCCTGGTGCTGCTGGCGCTGTGGCCGCTGGCGCAGATGTATCCGCAAAGCTTTCTGTTCGGCCTGGGCCAGCTGCTGCCGATTTTTTCGGAATGGCTGTCGCAGCTGCTCGACACCGAGATCGACCTGGCCAGCTATGTGCGGCCGGACGCCATCCTGACGGTGGAACAATACTGGCTGTCCGAGACCATCATCACCGCCTGCGGCATGGTGGGCGCGGCGCTGACCCTGCTGTGCCTGCTGCGCAAGCCGGCCCCGCGCGGCCTGCTGGTGACCGCCATGATAGGCTCGGCCATCGTCGTCAAGGCGCTGGCGACGGCGCTGCTGTTCTCGCCGGAAAACGCCTTCGTCTGGGTCACGCCGGGCGCCGAGGGCGGCTTCCTGATCGGCGCCATCATGCTGGCCGGCCTGGCGTTCGCGCCGCATGTGGCGCAGCGGCGGCTGGCCGTCACCACTCTGCTGCTGAGCCTGGTGATCGTCAACACCACGCCGGCCAATCCCTACTTCGTCGCCACCCTACAGACCTGGGTGCAGGGCAAGTTCCTCAACTTCAACGGCGCGGCCCAGTTCCTGACCTTGCTGTGGCCCTTCTTCGCGGTCTGGTTCCTGTGGCTGCCCTCACACAAGCTCAATAAGCCCTGAGCGGGTATCATAGCGGCTACAACTTTCCCCGAGATACAGCGATGAGCGATACACCCTATTTCAAACACCACGTCTTCTTCTGCATGAACAAGCGTGACGACGGCCGCAACAGCTGCGGCGACCACGGCGCGGAGACCGCGCAAAAGCACGCCAAGAAGCGCTGCAAGGAACTCAACATCAACGGCCAGGGCAATGTCCGCATCAACCAGGCCGGCTGCCTGGACCGCTGCGAAGAAGGCCCGGTGCTGGTGGTCTATCCCGAAGGCACCTGGTACACCTACGTCGACACCAGCGACATCGATGAAATCATCGACACCCATCTGGTGCAGGGCAAGGTTGTCGACCGTCTCAAAATCTAAAGAACCATGAACAAGAACGAAAAATTCACCCTGGCCGGCGGCGCCGGCCAAATGGAAGGCATCCTCGACTATCCAAAGAGCGCACCGCGCGGCGTCGCGCTGGTGGCCCATCCGCATCCGCTGTACGGCGGCACCATGGACAACAAGGTCGCCGTCACGCTGGCGCGCACCTTCGTCAACCTGGGCTACGTGGTGGCGCGCATCAACTTCCGCGGCGTCGGCGCCTCGGAGGGCGTGCATGACCACGGCCACGGCGAGACCGACGACATGGCCGTGCTGCACGCCTGGATGACGGCCAAGTATCCGGGCCTGCCGGTGGCGCTGTCGGGCTTCTCCTTCGGCACCTTCGTGCAATCGCAGCTGGCGCAGCGCCTGGCCGCCGCCGGCACGCCGGCCGAGCGCCTGGTGCTGGTCGGCGCCGCCGCCAAGAAGTGGGAAATGGCCGCCATCCCGGCCGACACCATCCTGATCCACGGCGAAAACGACGACACCATCCCGCTGATCGACGTGCTGGACTGGCTGCGCCCGCAGGACATACCGGTGATCGTGATCCCCGGCGCCGACCACTTCTTCCACCGCAAACTGCAGCACATCAAGAGCTGGGTGACGCAGCTGTGGCACCGCAGCACCGATGTTGCCGAGACGGAAACGGACACCGCAGCGGCCGACTAAGGCCCTATAATCGCTACGCCTTTAACTTTTCACCGAATAAAGCAACCCATGAAAAAAATTATCGCGGCACTGGCCACCAGTGTGATGTTGATGTCCTCCGCCGTCGCCCAAACCCTGCCGCCGCCGACCATCGCCGCCAAATCCTGGCTGCTGCTGGACGCCACCAGCGGCCAGATCATCGCCTCGCAAGACCCGAATGCCCGCATCGAGCCGGCCTCGCTGACCAAGATCATGACGGCCTACGTCACCTTCGGCGCGCTGCGCGACAAGAAAATTGACCTGAAGCAGATGGTCAACGTCTCCACCAAGGCGTGGAAGGTCGATTCCAGCAGCTCCAAGATGTTCATCGACCCGGCCACGCCGGTCAGCATCAACGACCTGCTGTACGGCCTGATGGTGCAGTCGGGTAACGACGCCGCCGTGGCCCTGGCCGAAGCGGTCGCCGGCGACGAGTCCGCCTTCGTGGTGATGATGAACAAGGAAGCCCAGCGCATGGGCCTGACGAATACCCACTTCGCCAACCCGCACGGCCTGCCTAGCCCGGAAAACTATTCGACCGCGCAAGACCTGTCGGTGCTGGCCAAGCGCGTGATCCTGGACTTCCCGGAGTTCTACAAGATCGATTCGGTCAAGAGCTTCACCTACAACAAGATCACCCAGCCCAACCGCAACCGCCTGCTGTGGCTGGACCCGACCGTGGACGGCATGAAGACCGGCCACACCGAAGCGGCCGGCTACTGCATGATCGCCTCGGCCCACCGTCCGAACGGCGCCGGCGAGCGCCGCCTGGTGTCGGTGGTGCTGGGCACCTCGTCCGACCAGTCGCGCACGCAGGAAAGCCAGAAGCTGCTGAACTGGGGCTTCCAGAACTTCGACACGGTCAAGCTGTACTCCAAGGGCCAGGCCATCGCCACGCCGGAAATCTGGAAGGGTTCGAAGGGCGTGGTCAAGATCGGCTTCGCCAACGACGTGCTGGTGACGGTGCCTAAGGGCGTGGCCGCCAAGATGAAGCCGCTGCTGGAGCGCAAGGACCCGCTGGTCGCGCCGCTGGCCGAGAACAGCCGCGTCGGTTCGCTGAAGATGATGGTGGACGGCAAGCCGCTGCTGGAATTGCCGGTGGTGGCGCTGGAAACCGTCGATCAAGCCTCGATCTTCGGCCGCGCCTGGGATTCGATCCGCCTCTGGCTGAAGTAATGTCATTCCCGCGTACGCGGGAATCCATACTGAAGCGACTGAGCACGCTGCCTATGGGTTCCCGCTTTCGCGGGAACGACATCGTTTAATCGTCGTTGGCGTGGGTGTGCTGTATCGATTCCTGCGCCCACTTGAAGGCCGCCTGGCCGACCATGCCCAGCCCGTCCATATCCAGCCCCTCCTTCTCGGCGATCTCCAGCGCCCGGTCGACCTTGTCGCGTTCGAGCAGCAGCACGATCGTCAGATACGGCCCGTAGACCCCATCACTGTTCAGCAAGACGTCGCGGATATCGTCCGACAGATGCATCTTGTCGACCAGGTTGGCCATCGGCACGCCCAGCAGGACATCGAACAGCGACAGCAAGCCCACCAGGAACAATTCGTCGCGCTGCGCCTGCGGCAGCTTGCTGCACGTCTCCAGGAAACGCGCCCGCGTCAGCGCCACTTCCAGCAGCGATTCATCGCGCGCCTGGTTGGCGCCGCCGCCCAGGCGGAACATCGACACCGTCAAGCCCCGGTACAGCTGATTGCGCCCCAGCACCATGAACGCTTGCTGCAAGCTGGTCACCTTGGTGGTCTGGCCGTTGCTCGGCGCGTTGGCCCATTGCAGCACCTGGTAGGTCATGCCGGGATCGCGCTTGGCCACCTCGATCATGGCCGGCAGTTCGGCGTCGGTGCGCAGCAGGTTCAGCAGTTCGATCGAGGTCATGCGGCTCTGGTCGACCTTGGCGTCCGGGTCCACCTTGTCGCTGGTGGTCAGGAAGTGGCCCATGAAGTAATTGCAGCCCCACGACATGCACATGCGCTGCTCGTCCCAGGTCTCGACGCCATCGACCGCCAGCTTCATGTCGGGATAGCGCATGCGCAATTGCTTGACCAGGGACTGGAAGTCGGCCAGCGTATGCTCGCCCAGCGACAGCATGGCGACGTCGCACACCGCCAGCAGCGGCGCGTCGACCGGGTCCAGCGAAATGCCGCGCAGCGCCACCTTGCAGCCGGTCTCGCGCAGCGCCGTCATGCGGCCGGCGATCTGCTCCACCGGCAGGCTGGCGCCCTTGCGGTCGAGCATGAAAACGGTGTGCGGCGCCACCAGCGGCGCATGGCGGTTGAAGATCACCGCGTCCATGCTCAACAGCACCAACGCGATGCGGTTCTGGGCAAACTGCGGCAGGCGGGCCGCGACCAGGGTCTCGACGAACACCGGCTCCGGCAGCGGCGCGCGGTTGCCGCCGAAGGGCACGGAAAAACGGTAGCCGCACAGGCGGTGGCGTTCGTCGACGATCTCGGCGCGCACCACGATCGCCTCGGGATCGCCTTCGGGTTCAGGCGGAGAGACGGGCGCAGCAGGCATCGCCTTGGCGGGCGCGCCGGCCGCTGCAGGCACGGGTTCCGGTTTGGTTTTTAGAAACGATAAGAAGCCCACTTGCTTACCCTCCATCACCGTATATTAATTTCGATCATACAATGAAAAACCGGGCGAAAAACGCCCCCTGCCCAAAAATTCATTGCCAGACAAACATAGGTCGGTGTAACTAAAGTACAAGCTTGCCGCTATAATCTCCGTCACTCCCACCACCCCTGAAAGTGCGACCATGAGCTACGCCCCGCCGACCGACCTGACCTGCCCCGCCATCGTCACCAGCAAAGGCGGGCTGACCCTGTCGCGCATCGTGGCCGGCATGTGGCGCATGAACGAGTGGCAGCTGACGCCGCAGCAGCGCGTCAGTTTCATCGAGCAATGCCTGGAGCTGGGCGTCACCAGCTTCGACCATGCCGACATTTACGGCGGTTACGGCGTCGAGGCGGTGTTCGGCGAAGCGCTGGCGCTGCAACCGTCGCTGCGCGCGCGCATGCAGCTGGTGAGCAAGTGCGGCATCAAGCTGGTCAACGAGGCGCGCCCGGAGCACACCATCCAGCACTATGACACCAGCGCCAGCCACATCGTCGCCTCGGCGGAGCATTCGCTGCGCCAGCTGGGCACCGACCACCTGGACCTGCTGCTGATCCACCGCCCGGACCCGCTGATGGATTTCGACGAGATCGCCGGCGCCTTCGAGCAGCTGCGCCAGGCAGGCAAGGTCAGGCACTTCGGCGTGTCCAATTTCAGCCGCCACCAGTTCGAGTGCCTGAACCGCCGCATCCCGCTGGCGACCAACCAGGTCGAGTTCTCGCCGCTGTGCGTGGCGCCGCTGTTCGATCAAACCTTCGACGGCCTGCAAGACCTGGGCGTGGCGCCGATGATCTGGTCGCCGCTGGCCGGCGGCCGCCTGTTCAGCCGCGACGACGCCGACGGCAGCCGCGTGCGGGCGGCGATCCAGAAGGTGGCCGACGAGCTGCGGCGCCCGTTCGGCAGCGTGGTGTTTGCGTGGATTATGCAGCTGCCGAGCCGGCCGCTGCCGTTGACCGGCTCGGGCCGCATCCAGGCGGTGGCCGAGGCGGTGGAAGCGACCCAGTTCAGCCTGAGCCGCAGCCAGTGGTTCGAGATCCTGCGCGCGGCGCGCGGCCACGAAGTGGCGTAACGCTACCCCGCACGGCCAGCGTATCGCTCAGGGCTTGCCGGGTTGATGTCAGTCTTCATAGACGCGCGGCGGCGCGATGCCGCGCCAGCCCTGCCGCCACGCCAGGTTCAGCGCCAGCGTGCCGGCGATGTAGACGGCGAAGAACAGCGCGAAGTACATGGACTGCAGCCAGGCCAGCAAGCCCAGGTTGACCAGCAGCAGCACCAGCGCGGCCTTGCTTTTCTTTTGCTTGGAGCTGGGGAAGCGCACCGTGGTCACCATCAGCCCGCCCACCACGAACAGCAGCGCGACGATCAGGCCGCCATGCAGCACCGAGGCCGCCGGGTCCGGCCACGCCACCACCACCGAGGCCACGCAGGCCGCGCCCGCCGTGCTCGGCATGCCGACGAAATAGCGCGGATCGGTACGGCCGACGTTCACATTGAAACGCGCCAGCCGCAGCGCGCCGCAGGCCACAAAAAAGAAACTGGCGATGCCGCCCACGCGCAACAGCGTCGGATGATCCACGCCCAGCTGCACGAAGCCGTAACAATACAACAGCAATGCCGGCGCGCAGCCGAAGTTCATCATGTCGGCCAGCGAGTCGAGCTGCATGCCGAACGCGGAGGCGGTGTTGGTGGCGCGCGCGACCAGGCCGTCGAGCGCGTCGAACACCCCGGCCAGCACCAGCAGCACGGCGGCCAGCCGGTAGTCATGGGCGGACCCGACCAGGGCGTTGTCGACCGAGATCACGATGCTGCCGAAGCCGCAGGCGATCGACATCAGGGTGACCAGGCTGGGCAAGGCGAACTTGGCGCGCCGCACGCGCGCATGGTGTATAGGCTTCAAATTGGGGCAATCAAAAAAAGCGCCGCTGAGCACAGCAAACGGCAAGCTTACCATTTTAACCCGCCGTCCTCCTTGTTCATACCGGGTGCTGCCAGACTGAAATCTGGCATAAAATTGCAACAGCCGGCCACGGCCCGGCGGCACACTGCACAGGAGTTTCCATGATGACCCACCGTCGATGCGCCCCCGCGCTGTCCGCCTTGCTGCTGGCCCCGCTGTTGAGCCTGCTTTTGTCCGCTTGCGGCGGCGGTGGCGGCGGCACGTCCTCCAGCGGCAGCCCCAGCGTCGCGCCGCCCGACCTGACCCAGGCGCCGGGCGCGCCCGTCTTCAGCGGCAACACCGCGCTCGACGGCTACAACTGGATCAACTACCGGCGCGCGCTGCTGGGCCTGTCCATCCTGGCGCGCAACGCCAGCATCGACGCCGCGGCCCAGGGTCATTCCAACTACCAGCGCCTGAACAACACCGTCAGCCACGAACAGACGCCCGGCCTGCCCGGCTTCACCGGCGTCACCCTGTCCAGCCGCCTGACCAGCGCCGGCTACAAGATTCCGGCGCCGTCCGCGATCGGCGAAGTGATTTCCGCCACCAGCAACCCGTCCGGCTTTTACCAGGCGGAGGAATTGATCACCGCGATCTACCACCGCTTCGTGATGCTCGAGCCGGTGTTCAAGGAAATCGGCACCGGCGCCGCGACCACCAGCGCCAACTACACCTATTTCACCGCCGACCTGACCGCCGTCGGCGGCTACGGCGCCGGCCTGGGCGCCGGCCGCATCGTCAACTATCCGGCCGCCAACCAGACCGGGGTGCCGGTCAACTTCTTCAGCGACAGCGAATCGCCCGACCCGGTGCCGGGACGCAACGAGGTCGGCTATCCGATCAGCGTCCACGCCGACACCATCCGCATCGGCGTCGGCGTGACGGTGCAAAGCTTCACGGTGGCGCCGCGCGGCGGCGCCGCGCTGGACGTGCGCCTGCTCAGCCACGCCGCCGACGCCCAGACGCCCGAGACGGCCGCCGCCATCGTGCCGCTGGCCCCGCTCAAGAGCGCCACCGTCTACGACGTCAGTTTCAGCGGCGTGGTGGCCGGCGTGGCGGTGACGCGCAACTGGTCGTTCACCACCCGATGAGCGCGCCCGCCGACGCCGTGCTGCATGTGGCCACCGGACTGCAACAGCTGATGGGCGACTACGCGCTGTACCTGAACATCGTGCGGCGCTTCCAGCAGCGCTACCACGCGGCGGCGGCCGAGGTGGGCGCGGCGCTGGCGGCCGGCGACCGCGCCGACGCGGTGCGCATCGTCCACACCGTCAAGGGCGCGGCCGGCATGATAGGGGCGCAGCAGGTGCAGCAACTGGCGGCGGCGCTGGAGGCGGCGTCCTGCGCCGGGCCGCTGGCGCCGCTGGAACAGGCGCTGGCGCAGCTGATGCGGGCGATCGACACGCTGCTGGCGGCAGCACCGGCGGCGGACGCGCGGCCAGCGACGGATACGCCGGCGCCGGACGCGCGCATGCTGGTGCAACACCTGGCGCGGTTGCTGGAGGAAGGCGATGGGGCGGCGATCGATGTGCTGGAGCAGTCGGCCACGGTGCTGGCCGGCGCGCTGGGCGTGGCGCGCTTCGCGCAAGTGACGAGCGCGGCCCACCAGTTCGATTTCGAGACGGCGCTGGTCCAGCTGCGCGCCGCCCCGGGCTAGGGACGTGGCCTGAACTCAGCGGGTATATTCCTTTTCCTCGTCGAAGGCGTCGGCGCACTCCTTGTCGCAGAAGCGGCGCACATTGTCCAACGGTTTGTCGCAGTACCAGCAGGCGCCCTTGGGCGGCAGCGTCTGCCGGGTGCGCGCGGGCGCAGGCGGCGCCGTGGCGGACGGCGCAACGCCGGCGCCATCATTCGGTACGCTCTCTTGTGTCGGTTCCACGATCGCCTCCTTTCCAGGCAGTGCTCAGGTCCACGTTGCAAGATTACTTCAGCGGAATTACCCATGTATGAGAATTCTCAACCAAATCATGATAGCAGGTTCGGCATGGCGGCCCCATGCGTCAAAAGCCCAAAACCGTGGTGTCCCAGCCGCACCGCGCGGGCCGTAGAATGAGGAAATATTTTTTTATGGAAAAGTAGAAAATGATAGTGAGTCCGGCAGGCAACATCAAGCCGCGATTTGTCGTGACTTGCCGGCCGTCTGCGGGCAAACTCGAGCGCAATCGACCGGCATTCCCGCCGTCCCGACGCCGCCGATAGAGCCCCCAGCGATCCATGACCTCCGCGCCCGCCCCGACCCGGCACCACGCTCCCGGCGTGCGCGCCAGTCTTGCGCTCCTGGCCATCGCTTGCATCTTGCCAGTCGTCATCGTGACCGCCTTCCTGATCGTCCATTTCTACCAGCGGGAACGGGCGCAGCTGATCGACAACACCGTCAGCCGCGCCCGCTCCATCATCATCGCCACCGACCGCGACATCGAAAGCACCCAGCTGGCGCTGCAAACGCTGAGCACCTCGAACATGCTGCTCAACCAGGACTTGCGCGGCTTCCACGCGCGCGCCACCGGCCTGGTGGACAAGCTGGGCGCCGACAGCATCGTCCTGATCGATACCGACGGCACCCTGCTGCTGTCGACCCGCCGCCCTTACGGCGCGCCGCTGGCCAAGCTGGGACGGGCGCCGCTGCTGCAACGCATCCTGGCCAGCGGCCGGCCGGGCGTGTCCGACATGTTCATCGGCCCGTTGTACGGGCGGCCCATCTTCGTGGTCGGCGTGCCGGTGATGCGCGCCGGAGCCATCGTCATGACGCTCAACGCCGTCTTCACGCCGCAACGCCTGCAACACGTGCTGAACGAGCAAAAGCTGACGCCCAACTGGCGCGCCAGCGTGCTCGACACCGGGGGCCGGGTGGCCACCCGCTCGCACGACCAGGACACCTACGCCGGCCGCCAGGTCAGCGCCGAATTGCGCCGGCAGCTGGCCAGCGCCAGCGAGTCCGGCATGGCGACGCGCACGCTGGACGGGCAGGACGTCTACGTGGTCTACAGCCGCTCGGCCCGCACCGGCTGGAGCGCCTTGCTGGGCATTCCGAGCGAGGAGCTGACGGCCAGCCTGTACCGCACGCTGGCCTGGCTGGTGGCGGTGACGCTGGCCGCGCTGGGCGCCGGCCTGGCGCTGGCGTGGCTGCTGGGCGGGCGCATCGCCGATTCGGTGCAGGCGTTGGTGGCGCCGGCGCGCGCGGTCGGCGCCGACGGCAGCCTGGCGATCCCGCCGCTGCACTTCCGCGAAGCCAATCAGCTGGGCCACGCCCTGCGCGACGCCGCGCTCAGCGTGCAACAGGCCCGCGCCGACATGCGCGAAAGCGAGCAGCGCCTGGCGCTGGCGGCCAACGCCGCCCACCTGGGCATCTGGACCCGCGAGCTGCGCGACCCGGACATCTGGTGCTCGGAGCAGTGGCGCGCATTATTCGGCTTCGCGCCGGAACAGCAACTGACGCTGGCCGACCTGCTGGCCAAGGTACACCCGGACGACCGCGCCGCCGTCCTGCACACCCTCAGCCACACGCAGCACGGCGCGCAGCGCTACGACATGGAATACCGGCTGCTGCTGGCCGATGGCGAGCAGCGCTGGATAGGCTCGCACGGCAGCATCGAGCACGACGAGCAGGGCCAACCGCTGCGGGTGCGCGGCGTGTCGCTCGACATCACCCAGCGCAAGCAGGCCGAGCTGGAGGTGCAGCAGAAGCAGAAGGAAGTCACCCACCTGGCGCGGGTGGCCATGCTGGGCGAGCTGTCGGGCGCGCTGGCGCACGAACTGAACCAGCCGCTGACGGCCATCCTCAGCAACGCCCAGGCGGCCCGCCGCTTCCTGGCCCAGCCGGCGCCCGACCTGGCCGAGGTGGCCGAGATCCTGGACGACATCGTCGACGAGGACAAGCGCGCCGGCGACATCATCCAGCGCCTGCGGCGCCTGTTCGGCAAGCAGGACATGCCGCACCAGCGGCTCGCGGCCGCCGAGCTGGTGAACGACGTGATCCGCCTGGTGCGCAACGACCTGATCCACCACGGCCTGACCGTGCGCACCGAACTGGGCGAGCCAGCGCTGACGCTCAGCGCCGATCCCGTGCAGCTGCAACAGGTGCTGATCAACCTGTTGATGAACGCCTGCGACGCCCAGGCCGCGCCGCAAGTGCCGGACGGCGTGATCGTGCTGCGCTGCGCGCGCGACGGCGATGCCGTGCAGTTCAGCGTGATCGACCGCGGCGCCGGCATCGCGCCCGACATCCTGGCGCATATCTTCGATCCCTTTTACACCACCAAGGCGCGCGGCATGGGGCTGGGGCTGTCGATCTGCCGCAGCATCGCCACCGCCCACCACGGCACGCTGTGGGCGCACAACAACCCGGACGGCGGCGCCAGCTTCCACCTGCGCCTGCCGCTGGCCGAGGGCGCGCAATGAGCGGCGAGCAAAGGGTGTTCCTGGTCGACGACCAGCCGGCCGTGCTGAAGGCGCTGGCGCGCTTGCTGGGCGCGGCCGGCTTCGCGGTGCAGCCCTACGCCAGCGCCCGCGCCTTCCTCGACGCGCTGGCGGCGGACGGCGCCGGCGGCTGCCTGGTGCTGGACCTGTCGATGCCGGAGATGGACGGCCTGGCGCTGCAACAGGCGCTGGCCGCACGCGCCAGCACCCTGCCCATCATCTTCCTGACCGGCCACGGCGACATCGACACCGGCGTGCGCGCCATGAAGCTGGGCGCGGCCGACTTCCTGACCAAGCCGGTCGACGACGAACGGCTGATCGCCGCCATCCACGCGGCACTGGCCCAGCACCGCCAGGCGCGCAGCGCGGGCGCCGAGCTGGACGAGATCCGCCAGCGGCTGGCCACGCTGACCCCGCGCGAGACCGAGGTGCTGCACCTGATCATCGAAGGCTTGCTCAACAAGCAGGTGGCGGCCGCGCTGGGCACGGTGGAGAAAACCGTCAAGGTGCACCGCGCGCGCGTGATGGCGAAAATGCAAGTGCGCTCGGTGACGGCGCTGGTGCGGCTGGTCGACCGCGCGCGCCTGGGCTAGCCAGCCGTATTGGCCCAAGGTCCAATAGCCGCGCCGTTGCCGCCGGGCTATTGTGCAGTCATGGATACCTCACTTCCCTGGGTGGCTGTAGTAGACGACGACGACGCGATACGGCGCGCGCTGCTGCGCCTGCTGCGCTCGGCCGGCGTCCCGGCCCAAGCCTACGCCGGCGGCGCCGACTTCCTGGCCGCGCTGGACGGCGGCCGCCCCTGCTGCGTGGTGCTGGACGTGCACATGCCGGGCCTGTCCGGGCTGGAAGTGCAGGCCCGGCTGGCCGCGCAGGCGCCCGAAGTCGGCGTCATCATCCTCACCGGCCACCCGACCCCGGCCGAACAGGCGCAGGCGCAACAGCACCGGCCGCTGGCCTATCTGAGCAAACCCGTCAACGATCAATTGTTACTGGACACCATCAGCCTGGCCTGCGGCCAGGCGGCGGCGCCCTTCACCGGAGGCCCACGGCCATGAACTCGATCACCCCACTGCATGCCGCCAAGATCCTGATCGTCGACGACCAGCCGCTCAATCTGACGCTGCTCGAGCACGTGCTGGCCAGCGCCGGCTACACCAACGTCAGCAGCACCAGCGACGCGCCGGCGGTGGCCGCCATGCACCGCCTGCACCACTACGACCTGATCGTGCTGGACCTGAACATGCCGGACATGGACGGCTTCGAAGTGCTCGACAGCCTGCGCCAGATCGAGGTCGAGCAATACCTGCCGGTGCTGGTGGTGTCCGCCGAGCCGGACTACAAGCTGCGCGCGCTCAAGGCCGGCGCCAAGGACTTCATCTGCAAGCCCTATGACTACGACGAGCTGCTGTCGCGCATCCGCAATATGCTGGAAGTGCGGCTGCTCTACACCCGCAGCCGCAACTACGGCCTGCGCATGGCCGGCCACGACCACCTGACCGGCCTGCCCAACCGCCAGCTGTTTGCGCAGACCATGGTGCCGCAGCTGGCGGCGGCCTGGCCGCGCGCCAGCGCCCTGCTGCTGGTCGACCTGGACGGCTTCACCGCCATCAACGACAGCCAGGGCCACGCCGCCGGCGACGCCCTGCTGTGCCAGTTCGCCAAACGGCTGGGCCAGCTGGCGCCGCCGCCCGCCACCATCGGCCGCCTGGGCAACGACGAATTCGCGCTGCTGCTGCCGGCCCAGCTGCCACAGGCCGGCGCGGTCGCCGACCAGATCCGCGAGGCGCTGCAGCAGCCGTTCGACCTGCCCGGCGGCCAGACCACGATGACGGTCAGCATCGGCATCGCCGCCTGCCCGTCCGACATCGACGACGTCGGCACGCTGCTGCGCTACGCCGACATCGCCCTGCACCAGGCCAAGCAGGAAGGGCGCGACCACTGCTGCTACTTCACCGACGCCATGGACCTGCAGGCGCAGACGCGCTACCAGCTGGAACACGCGCTGCGCCTGGCCAGCGAGCGCGGCGAGTTCGAACTGTACTACCAGCCCAAGGTGCAGATCGGCACCGGCCGCATGATAGGCGCCGAGGCGCTGCTGCGCTGGAACCGGCCCGGCCACGGCCTGGTGTCGCCGGCCGAGTTCATCCCGCTGCTCGAGCGCAGCGGCCTGATCGTGCCGGTCGGCGCCTGGGCCATCGACCAGGCCTGCCGCCAGATCGCCGCCTGGGCGCCGCACGCCAACGGCCCGCTGCCGGTGGCCGTCAATGTCGCCAGCCGCCAGTTCGCCGACACCAAACTGGAGCAGACCGTGGCCGAGGCCATCGCCCGCCACGGCATCGACCCCGGCCTGCTGTCGCTGGAAGTGACCGAGAGCGCGCTGATGGACGACATCGGCCGCACCGCCGCCACCCTGGCCGCGCTGCGCGCGAGCGGGGTGCACATCGCCATCGACGACTTCGGCACCGGCTATTCCAGCCTGGCCTACCTGAAGCGCTTCCCGGTCGACACGCTGAAGATCGACATCGCCTTCATCCGCGAAGTGACCAGCAATCCCGACGACGCCGCCGTGGTGGACGCCATCATCGCCATGGCGCACAGCCTGAAGCTGGAGGTGGTGGCCGAAGGCGTGGAGACGGCGGCCCAGCTGGCCTACCTGGGACGCCACCGCTGCGACCAGATCCAGGGCTATTACTTCAGCCGGCCGCTGCCGGCGGCGCAGCTGGACCAAATGCTGCGCGACGACATCCGCCTGCGCCTGCCGGCCGACGCCGGCGACGCCCCCGAGCGCACCCTGCTGATCATCGACGACGAGCCGCACATGCTGACCTCCCTGCAGCGCCTGCTGCGCCAGGACGGCTACCGCGTGCTGACCGCCAACGGCGCGGCCCAGGCCTTCGCGCTGCTGGCGCAATACCCGGTGCAACTGGTGCTGTGCGACCAGCGCATGGAGGAAATGAGCGGCACCGAACTGCTCGACAAGATCAAGCAGATGTACCCGGACACCTTCCGCATCATCCTGTCCGGCTACACCGACCTGAACACCATCATGGAGTCGATCAACCGCGGCGCCCTGTACCGTTTCTACACCAAGCCCTGGGACAACCGCACGCTGCGCAGCAATATCGACGCCGCCTTCCGCCACTACTGGCAGCTGCACGGCCTGCAGGAACCGGCGGCGCCGCAGCTGGCCATGGCCGCGGGAGCCTGACATGCATCCGCTGCTGGCCAGGCAGCTCAGCCTGCTCGATCAGGATGCGGCGCGGTCCGCCCCCGCCGCCTTCAGCGCCGCCGTCGACGCCAGTTACGAAGCGTACGACGAACAGCTGCGCGTGCTGCGGCGCCAGCTGGCCCTGGCCGGCAAGATGGCCAGCCTGGGCCAGGTCGCCGCCGGCATCGCCCACGAGATCAACAACCCGGTGGCCTATGTCTGCTCCAACCTGGAAATGCTGCAAGAGGGCCTGACTCCCCTGCTGGCGCTGCTGCAATCCTGCGAACAGCGCCCCGGCGCCGTCGACCTGCCCTTGCTGTGCCGCGACCTGCCGCAGCTGGTGCAGGAGTCGCGCGACGGCATGCAGCGGGTGCGCCAGATCGTGCTGGACCTGAAGGCCTGGTCGCACGCCGGCGACCAAACCCAGCAATGGGAATGGGCCGACTTGCACCACGGCATCGACGCCACGCTCAACATGCTGCGCAGCGAGATCAAGGGCCGGGCCGAGATCGTGCGCGACTACGGCGTGCTGCCGCCGGTGCAGTGCCTGCCCTCGCAGCTGAACCAGGTGGTGATGAACCTGGTCGTCAACGCCAGCCAGGCGCTGGGCCCGCAGCGCGGCCGCATCACCCTGCGCACCGGCGCCCAGGACGGCGAGGTCTGGTTCGCCGTCAGCGACACCGGCAGCGGCATCGCGCCCGACCATCTGCCGCGCCTGTTCGACCCCAGCTTCACCACCAAGCCGGTCGGCCAGGGCACCGGCCTCGGCCTGTCGCTGGTGCAGGACATCGTGCACAAGCACGGCGGCCGCATCGACGTCAGCACCGAGCTGGGCAAGGGCAGCACCTTCCGCGTGGTGCTGCCGCAGCGGCATACGGCCTGAGCGGCCAAGGAGAACCCCATGCATACCTTGACCACTTCCCGCCGCCTCGCCCTGCTGTGCCTGGCCGCCGGCCTGGCCGCCGCGCCGGCCGCGCCGGCCAGCGAACCGATCACGCCGGTGCCGCTGAGCTTGCACCAGGATCCCGCCAAGGCCGCGCTGGGCCGGCGCCTGTTCAACGACGTCCGGCTGTCGGGCAACAGCAGCGTCTCCTGCGCCAGCTGCCACAACGTCGCGCGCGGCGGCGGCGACCAGCGGGCCAAATCGCTCGGCCTGCTGGGCAAGCCGGGCGCGGTCAATACGCCCACCGTGCTCAACGCCGCGCTCAACTTCAAGCAATTCTGGGACGGCCGCGCCGACACGCTGGAAGCCCAGCTCGACATGGTGATCCGCAACCCGGTCGAGATGGGTTCGTCATGGGAGAGCGTGCTGGCCAGGCTGGCGGGCGACGCCGCCTACCGCGACGGCTTCGCGCAAGCCTACCGCGACGGCCTGACCATCGCCAACCTGCGCCACGCCATCGTCAGCTACGAGCGCACGCTGATCACCCCCAACGCCCGCTTCGACCAGTACCTGCGCGGCGACCGCAACGCCATCACGGCGGCGGAAAAGACCGGCTACGCCAAGTTCAAGCAGTTCGGCTGCGCGGCTTGCCACCAGGGCGTCAACGTCGGCGGCAATATGTTCCAGAAATTCGGCGTCATGGGCGACTACTTCGCCCAGCGCGGCGGCGTCAACGAGGCCGACCGCGGCCGCTACGCCGTCACCCACAATCCCGACGACCTGCACGTGTTCAAGGTGCCCAGCCTGCGCAACGTCGCGCGCAGCGCCCCGTACTTCCACGACGGCTCGGCCGCCACGCTGGAGCAGGCGATCGACGTCATGTTCAAGTTCCAGCTGGGGCGCAGCGGCAGCAAGCAGGACAAGGCCGACATCATCCTGTTCCTCAACACGCTCAACAGCACACCGGCGGGGCAGCCATGAACGGGCAGCGCCGCTGGTGGCGACAACGACTGCGGCCGTATCGGCTGCCGCTGGCCTGCCTGCTGCTGGCAGTCCTGCTGGGCACGATCTACGCGCGCAGCCTCAGCTATGACAGCAACGCTTACTTCGCCAACGTCGCGCTGCTGCGGCAAGTCGGCCAGCTTGATGCGCAATGGGAACTCGACGCGATGAAGTCGCGCATCGGCCTGAACCCGAGCTACGACGCGCTGGCCCATCCGCTCGCGGCCCTGCGCGAGCTGCCCTTGCAGATCGAGGCCTCGTCGCCGCAGCTGGCCGCCGCGCTGGACGCCTACCAGGAGACGCTGAGCGCGAAGGCGGCGCAGATGGAGGCATTCAAGTCGCACAACGCGGTGCTGCACAATTCGCTGGACTTCCTGCCCACCGCCGCCGACGACATCGGCGCGCTGGTCAGGCAGCAGCGCGGCCACCGACTGGAGGCGATGCGCCATGCGGAGGCAGCCGCCCACCGTCTGCTGCTGGCCTTGCTGATCTACACCGACGGTCCTTCCGAGAACGGCGTCGCCGAGGTCGAACGGGAACTGGCCGACCTGGCGGCCTCCCGCGCCGGCCTGTCCGGCGAGCTGGCCGAGCGCATCGACACCATGAGCGCGCATGCGCGCACCGTGCTGGCCGAACAAGCCAAGGTCGACCGGCTGCTGACCGGCATTTCGGCGGCCCCCACCGACGCAAGCATCGACGCCATCGGCACCCTGCTGGGCCAGCAACAGCAACTGGCGGTGCAGCGCCTGCACGCCTACCGCTACGGCCTGATGCTGCTGTCCGCGCTGCTGGTCGGGCTGCTGGCCTACACCGCGCTGCGGCTGCTGCGCAGCCACGCCACGGTCCAGCGCGTCAACGCCGAACTGCAGACCGCCAACGACCACCTCGAAGGCCGGGTGCAGGAACGCACCGCCGAACTGCTGCAAGCGAACCATCTGCTGCAGCAGGAGATGGCCGAGCGCAAGGCCCTGCAAAGCCGGCTGGTGCAGTCGGAGAAACTGGCCTCGATCGGCCAGCTGGCGGCCGGCGTGGCGCACGAGATCAACAACCCGCTGGCCTTCCTGGCGTCCAACTTCGGCACGCTGGAGGATTACCTGGACAAGCTGTTCGAGCTGCTGAACGCCTACGAGGAAGCCGAGCCCGACGGTGCCCCGCGCGAGGCGGTGGCGCGCTCCCGCAACCGGGTCGACCTGGCCTATCTGAAGGAAGACATTCCGGCGCTGGTGGCCGAGTCGCGCGGCGGCATGGAGCGGGTCGGCAAGATCGTGCAGGACCTGAAGCAGTTTTCGCGCGTGGACGCCACCCAGGACTGGGAGTGGGCCGACCTGCGCCTCGGCCTGCAATCGACGCTCAACCTGATCGGCGGCGAACTGGAAGCGGTGGCCGACGTCAAGACCGAGTTCGGCCCGATGCTGGAAATCGAATGCATGCCGTCGCAGCTGAACCAGGTGTTCCTGCACCTGCTGCAAAATGCCGCCCAGGCCATCGGCCCCGAGCGCGGCCGCATCACCGTGCGCTGCGGCAGCGTCGGCGCCGAGGTCTGGGTCGAGGTCGGCGACACCGGCGCCGGCATCCCCGCCGAAACGCTGCCGCGCATCTTCGACCCCTTCTTCACCACCCGGCCGATCGGCAAGGGCACGGGGCTGGGGCTGTCGCTGTCCTATGGCATCGTGCAAAACCACTACGGCCGCATCGACGTGCAGAGCACGCCGGGCCTGGGCAGCACCTTCCGCGTGACGCTGCCGGTCAGCCACCGCATGGCCGAGGCCTAGAAAGGGCGGCGGCGGCGCGGCTGCGCTTATAATCGCAAGGTCACTACCCAGTCACGCCAGGAAAACAGCGCATGCAAGCAAACACCACCGTCACCCCGCCTGCCGCCGGCAGCCACGCCCACCTGTCCGGGCGCGTGCTCGGGCTGGCCAACCTGGGCCTGATGGTGCTCGACGCCAGCGGCCGCATCGTCATGTGGAACCAGTGGCTGGCCAGCCACTCCGGCCTGTCCGCCCACCGCGTGCAGGGCAGCGATCTGTTCGAACAATTCCCCGAGCTGCGCGGCCAGCGGCTGGAGCAAGCGGTGCAGAGCGCGATGCAGAGCAACCTGCCGCAGCAACTGTCGCCGGCGCTGAACCGTTCGCCCTTCCCGCTGTACCCGACCGGCACCTGGGGCGGCGAACGGGTCGAGCAGGCGGTGTCGGTCACGCCCTTCACCGAAGGCAAGGAGCGCTACTGCCTGATCGAAGTGAGCGACATCAGCACCACCGTCGGCCGCGAGCGCCAGTTGCGCGGCCAGGCCGAGGCGCTGCGCGCGCAATCGTATGTGGATGGTTTGACCGGCATCGCCAACCGCCGCCACTTCGACGTCGCGCTGGACCGCGAGCTGCGCCGGGCGCAACGCAACAACGGCCAGCTGTCGCTGCTGCTGATGGACATCGATTCCTTCAAGGCCTATAACGACCACTTCGGCCACCAGCAGGGCGACGCCTGCCTGACCCTGGTGGCGGAAGCCTTCGCCGCCATGCTGCAGCGCCCGGCCGACCTGGCCGCGCGCTACGGCGGCGAGGAGTTCGCCGCCGTGCTGCCGGACACCGGCCCGGAACAGGCGGCCCAGCACGCCGAAGCGATCCGCGCCCGCATCGCCGCGCTGGAGATCACGCACGCGCCGGCCGCCAACCGTCCGCACGTGACGATGAGCATCGGCGTGGCCACCTACGACAAGGACCGCCTGTGTGACGCGGCCACCATGCTGGCCGCCGCCGACGCCTGCCTGTACGCCGCCAAGCGCGCCGGCAGGGACTGCGTGATCGTCGACCGTCCGGCGGAAAACGCCGCCTGACGGCGCCGGGGACAGCTTACTGCGCCAGCAGGTGCTGGTTCAGGAAGTTGATGGTGGAGTAGAACTGGTAGTCCGCGTTGGCCTTCTTGTTGAAACCGTGGCCCTCGTCGTTGGCCATCATGTACCAGACCGGCGTGCCGTTCTGCTTGACGGTGGCGACGATCTGGTCGGCTTCCTGGTAAGGCACGCGCGGATCATTCTTGCCCTGCACCACGAACAGCGGCCGCTTGATCTTGGCCGCGTTGTTCAGCGGCGCGATCTTCTCCATGAACTTGCGCATTTCCGCATCGCGCTCGTCGCCGTACTCCACGCGGCGCAGGTCGCGGCGGTAGGATTCGGTCTTCTCCAGGAAGGTGACGAAGTTGGAGATGCCGACGATGTCGACCGACGCCTTGATGCGGTCGGCATAGTTGGTCGACACCGCCAGCGACATATAGCCGCCGTAGCTGCCGCCCATCACCGCCACGCGCGACGCATCCAGGTCCGGCTGGGTGGCGATCCAGTCCAGCAGCGCGCCGATATCCTTGACCGAATCCTCGCGCAGCACGCCGTTATCGAGCTTGAGGAAAGTCTTGCCGTAGCCACCCGAGCCGCGCACGTTCGGATAGATGATGCTGATGCCCATCTCGTCCGTGTAGTAGTTGCTGCGGCCCATGAAGCCCGGCTGGAACTGGGCTTCCGGTCCGCCGTGGATGTTGATCAGCACCGGCCGCTTGCCGGGGAATTTGGCCGCCGGCGCGCGGTACAGGAAGCCGGAGATGGCCTTGCCGTCGAACGATGTCCAGCGGGCGAGGGTCGGCTCGGCGAACTTGCTGTTGTCGATATCGAGCTTTTCATGCTCGGTCCAGCGCGTGACGGCATTGGTCTTGACGTCGACCGCGTACACTTCCGACGGGCTGGTGGCCGAGGTCAGCGCCACCGCCAGGCTGCGGCTGTCCTTGTGCCACTCGAAATTGGCGATGGTGCCCTTCGGTAGCTTGAACGCGGGCAGCAGCTTGCGGTCTGCGGTGCGCATCACACGCAGCACGCTGGTGCCGTCTTCGTTGGCGACAAACGCGAGCAGCTTGTTGTCCTCGGACAGGGCGACGCCGTCGATGTCCCATGGGATATCCGCGGTGAGCACGGTGGACTTCATGGTCTTCAGGTCGAGATACGCCAGACGCTGGAATTCGCTGCCGGAGTCGGTGACGACATACAGGCCCTTGCCATCCTTGCTGAACAGCACGGCGGAATACGACACCGGCTCATCGCCGTTCTTGCCGGTGATGCGGCGGGTCTTGCCGGTGGCCACGTCCATCAGCCACAGATAGCTTTCGTTGGCCGACACAATTTCACTGTAGACCAGCTGCTTGTCGTCCGGCGAGAACTGGAAGCGGGCCCAGCCACCGCCAGGCAGCTCGGTCAGCGTGCGCGCGCTGTCCGGCTTCAGCGGATCGACGATGGCGATAGTGGAATTGATCTTGTCGGCCGATCCGGTGCGGCCGACCGGCACCGTGGTGTAGAGAATCTGCTTGCCGCTGCTGCTCCAGGCCATGTCATTCACGCGCTGACCGTCCGGCGTGAACGGCACGGCCTCGCCGCCGGCCACGTCGCGGCGATAGGCGCGGAATACTTCATTGCCGCCGCTATCTTTGATGAATACGAAGAACTTGCCATGCTTGGGCTGGAAGCTGGCGCCACGCACCGGTTCCGCATAATCGGTCAGCAGTTCCAACGGAGCGCCGGGCTTGGCCACGCGGTAGATCTGCGGCGTGTTCTTGTAGCGACGCACCACCAGCATTTCCTGTTTGGTCGGATGCCAATCGGTGAATCCGGTCGGCTTGAACTCGGTATACTTGGCCAACTGGCTGGCCAGCGCGACGGGCACCGGCGGCACATTCTCCATCACCAGCGCGGCGGGCGGCGCCAGCACAGCGTCATCGGCCATGGCGTAAGCGCTCAGCATCGACAGCAACAACAAGCGTACTACGGGTAGTGTTTTTGACATGGGGTCCCCTGTAAGGTTAAGAATCAAAGACAGCGCGCTGAGTATCCTTCAAAGCAACATTTATCACAAGAGCAATTGTTTCGGACTGTTGCATCCATCAACTCCATGCATGCCTGGCCATCGGCGCGGCGCCGCTTCACGCATTAGCTGGTGTTATGCATGCCATGCAGAGTATTCATTTGTCAACCCGGGCAAAATAAGGGCAACATAGCGCATAACCCATAAAAATGGAGACAGCACATGCATCAGCAAGGCGAACTGGCAGGCAAGGTGGCGTTGATTACCGGGGGAGCGTCCGGCATCGGCCGCGCCACGGCGGAATTGTTTGCGCGCGAAGGCGCCACCGTGCTGATCGCCGACCGCGATGGCGCGGCGGGCGAACTGGCGGTGGCGGCGCTGATCGAGGCCGGCGCGCGCGCCTCCTTCATCCGCACCGATGTCGCCGTGGCCGCCGATTGCGCGGCGGCGGTGGCGGCTGCCGTGTCGCGCTACGGCCGGCTCGACGTCCTGTTCAACAACGCCGGCATCACGCGCCGCGCCAACGTGATCGACACCACCGAGCAGGAATGGGATCAGGTCATGGCGGTCAACGTCAAATCGATTTTCCTGATGTGCAAACACGCGGTGCCGGTGATGCAGCAGCAAGGTGGCGGCAGCATCATCAACACCGCTTCCGGCTGGGGCCTGGTGGGCGGCAAGGATGCCGTGTCCTACTGCGCCTCCAAGGGCGCGGTGGTGATCATGACCAAGGCCATGGCGGTGGACCACGGCCCGCAGAACATCCGCGTCAACTGCGTCTGCCCCGGCGATACCGATACGCCCATGCTGCGCAACGAAGCGCAGCAGCTGGGGCTTGAGGAAACCGCGCTGGTGACGGCGGGCGCGGGACGGCCGCTGATGCGCGTGGGCCAGCCGCGCGAGATCGCGCAGGCGGTGCTGTTCCTCGCATCGGATCGATCTTCCTTCGTCACCGGAGACGCGCTGGTGGTGGACGGCGGCGGCCTGGCCGGATCGGCATAAACCGTGAACAAGTGGGAGAACCCCCAGCTGCTGGAGGAGCACCGGCTGCCTCCGCACGCCTACTTCTTTGCCTACGACGATGCCGAATCGGCGCGCAGCTTCGAACGTGAGCGCAGTCGCCGCTTCCTGTCGCTGAGCGCGCCGCTGAGCAGACCATGGCGCTTCGCCTGGTTCAGCCATCCGCTGCAGGTGCCGACGCAGTTCTACAGCGAATACATGGCGCACTGGGGCAGCATCGAAGTACCCGGCATGTGGCAGCTGCAAGGTCACGGCCAGTTGCAGTACACCGACGACGGCATGCCCTTCCCGGTCGATCCGCCCTTCGTTCCGTCGGCGAATCCGACCGGCGCCTACCAGTGCCGCTGGACGCTGGGCCCGGAGTGGCGCGGCCAGAACGTGATCCTGCGCTTCGACGGCGTCGAGACCTACTTCGAAATCCACGTCAACGGCCGCTACGCCGGCATGAGCAAGGGCAGCCGGCTGGCGGCGGAATTCGACATCACCGCGCTGCTGGTCGATGGCGAAAACCTACTCAGCGTGCGCGTACTGCAATGGGCCGACTCCAGCTATCTCGAAGACCAGGACATGTGGTGGACCGCCGGCATTTTTCGCGACGTCTACCTGATCGGCAAAGGCGCCATCCACGTGCAGGACGTCTGCGTGCAGACGCGCTTCGACGACGCCTGCCGCGATGCGCGCCTGTCCTGCGCGCTGGCCGTGTCGGCGCAGGACGGCTACCGGATCGATTGGGCGCTGTACGACGGGCCGCGCCCACTGCAGCAAGGCGGCGGCCAGGCGCTGGCATGGGAAGTGGACGTGCCGGCCCCGCGCCAGTGGAACGCCGAAGATCCCTATCTGTACCGGCTCGAAATCAGCCTGTACGATGCCAACGACGAACTGCTGGAAGTGGTGCCGCTGCGCGTCGGCTTCCGCGAGGTGAGCGTGCAGGATGGCCTGATGTACGTGAACGGCCGCTATTTGAAACTGCACGGCGTGAACCGCCACGACAACGACCACCTGCGCGGACGCGCCGTGACGATGGCGCGCGTCGAGCAGGACATCGTGCTGATGAAGCAGCACAACATCAACTCGGTGCGCACGGCGCACTATCCCAACGATCCGCGCTTCTACGAACTGTGCGACCAGTACGGCCTGTTCGTGATGGCGGAGACGGACGTGGAAACGCACGGCTTCGTCAACGTCGGCAACCTCAGTCAGATCACCGACGATCCGGCGTGGGAAGCGGCCTTTGTCGACCGCATCGAGCGCCATGTGCACGCGCAGAAGAATCATCCGTCCATCATCATCTGGTCGCTGGGGAACGAGTCCGGCTACGGCTGCAATATCCGCGCGATGGCCGCGCGCTGCCGCCAGATCGATCCGACACGCCTGATTCACTACGAGGAAGACCGCGACGCCGAGGTGTGCGACGTGGTCAGCACCATGTACTCGCGCGTGCAGATGATGAATGCTTTCGGCGAGTACCCGATGGACAAGCCACGCATCCTGTGCGAGTACGCGCACGCGATGGGCAACGGGCCTGGAGGCCTGAGCGAGTACCAGGCGGTGATGGACCGTCATCCGAACCTGCAAGGGCACTATTTGTGGGAATGGTGCGACCACGCCATCCTGCAACCGGACGTGCCGGGACGGTCGTTCTACGCCTTCGGCGGCGACTACGGCGACTATCCGAACAGCGGAAACTTCTGCTGCGATGGCTTGATCTATCCGAACCAGCGTCCCGGCCCCGGCCTGCGCGAGTACAAGCAGGTGATCGCGCCGGTGAAGGTGCGCGCCATCGATGCCGCCGCCGGCAGGCTGGAAGTGGAGAACCGCTACTGGTTCAGCAGCCTCGATTGCCTCACGCTGCTGATCGAAACCAAGGCCGATGGCGAATCGCTCCGATTGCAGCGCGTGCCCCTGGCGCCGCTGCCGCCGGGCCAGAAGCAGGAGATCCGCATCCAGGAGCCGCCATCGGGCAGCGGCCGGCGCTATCTGAACATACGTGTGGTCCGCGACCAAGCCACCGCCTACAGCGCGCCGCAGCATGAGCTGGCGGTGTACCAGTTTGCGCTGCCTTCCACGCCCTCGCCTGCCATACTGCCTGCCGCTCCAGCCGCGCCCAAGCTCACCGAGCATCGCCTTGAATACCGGATCGAAGGCCATGGCTTCCACATGGTGTTCTGCAAACTCACCGGAAAAATCAAGGAGTGGGTGGCGCATGGCGCGCCCTTGCTTGCTCGCCCGCCGCAGCTGACGTTCTACAAACCCTGCATCGACAATCACAAGCAGGAGAACGAAGCCCTGTGGCTGCCGCAGCACCTGGACATCATGCAGGAGCATCTGCGCGGCATGGAGATCAGACGCAGCGACGCGGCGGTGGAGATCATCATCGATTGCCAGATCGCGCCGCCGGTACTCGGCTACGGCATGCGCTGCCGTTACCACTACCACGTCGACGGCGAGGGCAAGCTGAGGCTTACCTTGTCCGGAACGCCCTACGGCGGCTTCCGCGACATGATCCCCAAGATCGGCATGACGCTGGGGCTGAACCGCCAGCTGGACCAGATCGAATACTTCGGCCGTGGCCCGGGCGAGAACTACCCGGACAGCAAGGCGTGCAGCATCATCGACCGTTACCGCAGCAGCGCGGCCGACATGTTCGAACACTATCCCAAACCGCAGGACAATGGCAACCGCCAGGACGTGACGTGGGCCACGCTGCGCGACAGCCAGGGCAAGGGCTTGTACATTCAGGCGCCGCAAGGCATCCACTTCAGCGTGTGGCCCTACAGCGCCGGGCAGATCGCCGCCACGCGGCATGACAACGAATTGCGCGAAGAAGACTTCTGGACCGTCAACCTCGATCACAAGATGAGCGGACTCGGTTCCAATTCCTGGGGTTCCGAAGTGCTCGATTCGTACCGGGTCTACCTGGAGGCGTTCAGCTACAGCGTGGACTTGTCGCCGCTGAATGGGGAGGACAGCCTGTGATCATCCTGAACAGCGTGGACGAATTCCGCCAGCGCTACCACTCCGCACGCAAGTGGCAGCGCTGCATCGAGGCCATCGCCAACCTGCCAACGCTGAAACCCGGCGTGTGCCACTCCATCGGCGACTCGCTGGTCTACCGGCTGGTGGACGGCCCGGCCGCCGTGGCGCCCAGTTTCACCGGCAACCGCCGCTACGTCGAGATGCACTACTACCTGTCCGGCAGCGAGACCATCGCGTATGCGGCCAAGCCGTCGCTGGTCCGCCTTGCGGCCTACAGCGACGAGACCGACCGCGAGACCTTCAGCGGCGACGGTGCTCATCGCCACACCGCCAGCGCCGGCCAGCTGCTCATCTTCGACAACGACTACGCCTACCGGCCGCTGGGCTCCGATCATCTGCGCAAAATGGTGCTGATGGTGACGATAGAAGGTGCGACTTTCCACAATAAGTGAGCTGACATGGCAATTTCAAGCAATGCGCAAATCGGCCGCTTCATGCTGCTGTCGATGGCGGTGGCGGCGATCTTCAATATCCGCAATGTGGTCAACAGCAATATCGCCATCGGCATGGTGGCTGTGCCATCCTTCCTGTTTGCGACGGCGACCTTCTTCATTCCCTATGTGCTGATCATCGCGGAATTTGTCAGCTTGAACAAGGACGCCAAGTCCGGCATCTACCAGTGGATACGTTCGTCGATGGGCGACAAGTGGGCTTTCGTCGGCGCCTACTGCTACTGGTTCGTCAACCTGTTCTACTTCACGTCGGTGCTGCCCAATATCCTCGTGTATTCGTCTTATGCGTGGCTGGGATACGAGTACCAGTTCTCGTCGCTGGTGACGGTGCTGCTGTCGATCGTGTTGTTTGCATTCGCCACCTGGGTCTCCACCAAGGGCGCGACATGGGTGGGCCGCGTGACTTCCATCGGCAGCTCGCTGGTGCTGTTGATGGCGTTCGGCTTCGTGGGATTGAGCCTGGCCGACTGGATGGGCGGCGTGGTGCCCGCCACGCCCATCACCGCCGCCGCGATGACGCCGACGTTCAGCTGGGGTTTCATGGGCGTCATGGCGTGGATACTGTTTGCCGCCGGCGGTGCCGAGTCGGTGGGCGTGTTCCTGAATGACGTGCGGGGTGGCGCCAGGACCTTTGTGCGCACCATCGTTTTCGCCGGCCTGCTGATCGGCGTGCTGTATTCGGTGTCTGCGCTGGTGCTGAACCTGTACGTGCCCGCTTCCAAGTTGAGCTACACCTCCGGCGTGTTCCAGGTATTCGGTGCGCTGGGTGCGCATCACCAGGTATCGCCGATGCTGCTGAACCGTTTGGTGGGCGCGGTGATGCTGCTCGGTTCCTTCGGCACGCTGATGGTGTGGACCGCCGCGCCGGTCAAGGCGCTGTTCTCGGAGATCCCGAAAGGTATTTTTGGAGAGCGTGCCATCGCCTTGAACCGTCATGACATGCCCGAGCGCGCCGCGTGGATACAGTTTTGTGTGGTGGTGCCGCTGTTGGTGATACCGGCGCTGGGGTCATCCAATGTGAACCAGCTGCTCAATGTGGTGATCAACATGACGGCGGCCACCGCGCTGCTGCCGCCGCTGATCATCATGGCGGCCTACTTCCACCTACGTTTGCGGCTGGACCATCTGCCGCGCGACTTCCGCATGGGATCGCGCCGCGTCGGGCTGGCGATCACCAGTGTGTTGCTGGCGTTCTTTGGCATTGCCTTCATCGCCGCCATCTTCCCGGCCGGCCAGAACCTGCTGCTCACGCTGGGTTATAACGTGGGCGGCGTGGTCCTGTTCCTGGGATGGGCGTTGTGGAAGTACCGCCTGTATGAGCGCGGCCTTGTGATTACTTCTGAGGTTTTGCATCCCGCGCCAGCATCAGCAGGTGCGCGGCGCTCCAGCTGAAATTGGTGGCGCCCTGCATGCGGCCGGTGATGGGGTGGTAGTTCTCCCGGATCGGTGCGTCGCCTTGCAGGCCTTCCGCGCCAGTCGTGAAGCGTTTGGCGATGGCGTCGGCTTCCGCAGCGTGGCCGTAGTTGCGCAGACCGGCCGCGCCGAAATAGACCTGGTCCAGCCATACCCTGCCGCGCCAGTAGATCTCCGGATCGTACGATGGATTGGAGACGGCCGCCGTCGGCATCGGGATGGGCGTGCCGAATTCGGCCGGGTCCAGCATCTTCGCGATCACCGCGTCGGCTTGCCGCTGTTCGGCGGCGCCGGCCCATAGCGCGGTCCAGCCTTCGGGGCCGCGTCCGCGCATAGTCAGCAGCGTGCCGCCGAGTTTCCGGTCGTAGTAAAAACCGCTGGCGGGATCGAAGAAGCTGGTGTTGATCAGGCCACGCAGATGCACCGCCTGTTCTCGCCATGTGCGCGCGGCGGCCTGGTCGCCCAGTTCTTGCGCGATATCGGCCAGGATCAGCTTTTCACGATAGAGGAAAGCATTCAGGTCCACCGATTCCTGGTCGATGGAATAGCCCAGCAGCTTGCCTTGTTTGTCGCGGTTCTCCACCACGCGCACCTGCCAGTCGCGTCGCGCGGCGGCCAGATCTCCACCGTGGACTTTGTCGGCATAACGCTGCAAGGCGGTGGGTTCGATGAAACCGAAGCGCGCCGCGTTGTCCATGCCGGATTCGTAGCCCGCAGCCTGCTGCACCGGCAGTTCAATGGCCGCGTACTGGCCGGTATCGACGATGTGGCTGTAGGCAGCAAGGCCCAGGCAGTCGCGCATGCCGTCCTGCTCCGTTCCGCAGCCTTCGAGCGGCGCCGGCGACAGTGGTTTGACGCGGAAGCGCAGTTGGCCAACGTCGTCGTTGTGCAGCGGGTGCACCGTCGCGCCGTATTCGGCCAGGCCGTTGTGATCGTGGTCGCGGTTGCGATACCACCAGCGATGGTAGGCCTCCAGCTTGGGTAGCATCTCTTGCAGCCAGGCGCGGTCGCGGGACTGGCGGTAGATTTCCCATACGGTCCATGCGGCCAGCGGTGGTTTGGTATCGCGTTCGTTCCAGTTGTCGCCGTCGCCGCCGCGCGCGGCGTCCATGTTGTAGAAGACGTTGTCGGGCACCATGCCCTCGTCTTGAGGACGCACCGCATCGCTGGCCTGTATCTGGTAGTCGAACAGCGAGCGTACCGTGTTGGCGGCCAGCGCGGGATCGATGGCCGCCAGTGCGTAAGCCTGCTTCCACGTGTCCCAAGTCCAGGCGCCGTTGAACCAGCGTGCCGTGGTGGACGGCACCATCGCATCATGACGGAAGGCGCCGCGCGGCGTACGCCAGTTGCCGATCAGGGTTTCCAGCGCCTTGGTGCCAAGCGTGGATGCAGGAAGCCTGGCCTGCCACGCGGCCCAACGGCGCTCGTTCGCCGCAATCGCCTGTTCCACGCGCGTGGGGCTGGACAGCAGCGAGGCCGCTTGAGCAGCGGCAGCATCCGTGTCATCCAGCTGATAACTGTAAGCGCTATAGATTGTTTGCTGCCGGCCGGCGGCCAGCAGCGGCAGGTCGGCGCTGCTGTCGTAATGCTGGCTACCTACCCTGTCCTGCGCGCGTACGCTGCGTTCGATGCGGTAGCGCGAACGGCCGCTGGTCATCACGTTGCCGGCGTCACGCACCTTGCCGAAAGTGACGCTGACGCCGCCGGCATCCTGCACCAGCTGCGGCTTCCACGCCGGCTGGCGCGCGGCCACGGAGCCATCCTTGCCCCATTGCGCCATCAAGTCTCCCTGCCAGTGCGCCTTCAGCGACAGCGCTTTACCGGACGTATTGCGCAAGCGGTAGCGCACTAGCGCGCTGCTGGAGCTGACGAAATGCAGATCCACGTCCAGCTGCAATCCCGGCCACACCAGCCGCTGACTCAACACGCCGGGACGCGCGGCACTGGTCCAGCGGGCCTGCTCCGGCCTGAAGCTGCGGCCCGTGCGGCGATCGCTCAGGTCCAGCCGCTCCAGCGCGGAGGCGACATACAGGCTGTACTCCTCGGCGATCACCAGCGGGCCGCTGAAGGTGCCGGCCAGCGCCGGCGCGTCGGGCAGCAGGTAGCCGTGCCAGCTGCCGGCGTCGAACATGGGATTGAAGCGCTGGTTTTGCTCGGCGTCGAAATCGCGCGCGGCGGCCGGGGTTCCGTATCGATTGATGGAGGGCGATTGCGCGTGCGCGGCCCAGGCGGCGGTGCATGCCGCAATCAGCAGCAAGTTGCGAACAGATGAGGACATAGGCGGGAATGAAAACGAGTTATCAGGAAGGGTAACACGATGAGGCCGGGCGTTTAATACGCCCGGCCCCTGCACATCAGAAGCGATAAGACAACGAGGCCGTGGCATTGCGCCCCAGGATAGGCCGTGCGTAGAACAGACTGCCGTTCGAGCTTTGGTTAAAGCCGCTGCGTGGATTCCCTTCGGTCAGGCCAATCGAGTTGCTCACGTTGTTCACCTTCAGGTTCAGCTTCCACTTCTTGTCGATCTTGATCTCCGCGCCCATGTCGATCACATGGTAGGCAGGCAGCGCCAGCGCATTCTCAAAGTCGGCGAAGCGCTTGCCGATATGGCTGTAGACCAGGAACACATCGCCGAAACCGAAATGCAGCGTCGGGATCAGGCGCACCTGCGTGTTCGGCGTGCGCATCACCTGGTTGCCGTTTTGCTTGGCCTCTTCCGCGTTTGGATCGATGCCGTTGATGGTGGCCTTCTGCAGGGTAGCCACGTACTCCAGCGAGAACTGCTTGAACGGATTGATGATGCCCTCCAGCTCAATGCCGGTCGACAGCGTCTTGACGAACACCTGGCGGAAGTCGCCCGTGGCCTGGTTGGTTTCGCCGAAGGACAGGTTGTCGAACTTGGTGTGGAATACCGTGGCCGATGTGGTCCAGAACGGCGATATGTAGCGCACGCCAGCCTCGGTGAAACTGAGCCGGCTGGCGCCATCGACAAAGCTGTCGCCGCTGTACAGTGTCGGCATGTTGGTGCCGCTGGCATAACGGCCGTACGTGGCCACATGGTCGTTGAAGGCGTAGTTGAAGCCCGCCGTGTACGAAGCTTCCTTGATCGTCTTCTGCTTGCGCGTCCACACGCCGGTGCCGGCGCGGCGCATGTAGTTGTTGGCGATGATGTTGTCCTTGTCGCTGCCGTCGGGATTGAGAGAACCGGGGATGATGGCGCCGCCGGTCAGGCTGTTGCCAGGCAGGTCGTCGCCCGCCGCCAGCACGCCTTCGTCCTGCACGTCGTAGCGGGCCACCTCATAGCGCACGCCGGCGTCCAGGCGCAGGTTGTTGGTGACCTTCCATTCGTCGTTGACGAAGTAGGACAACGACTTCATATCGCCTTTGTGGCGCTCGTAGAAGTAGCCATTCCGCAGCACGCCCTTGTCCGACAGGTAGCCGAGGATCTTGTTGTTGGCGTCGACGGCGACGATATCGAGCCGGCTCGGTTGGTCGCGCACGTCGGTGATGATGCGAGCGCCGTAGTCGGAATCGTCGTACAGCTTTTGCGCCGCGAACAGAATGCCGGCGGTGAAGCTGTTCTTGTCGTTCTCCTTCGTCACCGACAGCTTGTCGACGAAGTGGCCCAGTGAGCGGAAGCGCGTTTCGGCCACCGCGTCGGTGGTGAAGCCGTTGCCGTTCAGGGTGGAAGGATCGTTGATCACTTGTCCAGTGCCGGCATAGGCCAGCTTGGCGGTGCCGCCGAAACGCTTCAACAACTCGGCGACGTCGCTGGACTGCGCAGGATCGAGCCGGTTGCTGGCGCGGACCAGATAACTGTTCGGGCCATTGAACACCGAGTGCGGCGCGACGTCGTAGCGGGTGTAGCGCGCATTGTTACGGAACGACCAGTCGCCGCCCAGTTCATGCTGCAGATCCGCGCCGATCATCTTGGCCAGCACGTGGAAGCCGGTGTTAAGGTCGGTGGTAACGGGACCGTTGGTGGTCTGGTTGGTGATGTGCGCAACATCCGGGCCGTCCAGCGAGCCGTAATGCGGATTCACGCCCGGCACGCCGGTCGGGTTGCCGGGGTTGGTCAGCGGGATAGGCAGGTAGAAGGTGTTGTGGTCATTGACGTACTTGGCCGACAGGTTCAACTCCCCATGTTCAAGCTTGCGCGTCACGTTCAGGCGAAGCTGGCCGCCATGGTCGGCGGTGATGCCGATCGGGCGCACGCCCTTGCCTTCGCGGTAGTAGCCGCCGACCGCGTAGGTCCAGTCGTCGTTGATCGGTCCCGAATACACGCCTTCGGTGCGCACCATGCCATAGTCGCCGATGGTGACCTTGGCCTCGCCCTGCGGCGTTTGCGTGCCCTTCTGGCTGATGAAGTTGACGATGGCCGCCGGGCCGTTGGTGGACAGGATAGCGGAGGTGCCGCCGCGGATCGCCTCGAAGCGTTTGATGGTGACGTCCTCGCGCATCAGCACGTCCACCAGTTCGCCGTCGTAGATCACCGGCAGGCCATCTTCCTGGAGGCTGATGAACTGGAACGCGGCGCCGCCACTCAAGCCGCGCGGTGAGACGTTGTTCGATACCTCGCCGCCGGACGCCTCCACCCACAGGCCGGGCACTTGTTGCAGCGAATCGGCCAGGCTATGCGGCGCGAGCTTCTCCAGCTTGGCCAGGTCCACGGTCGTAATGGCGACCGAGGATTCCAGCTTGGTGCGATTTCTGGCGGTGGTACCGGTGACGACCACCTCCTGGATGGGTGCGCCCTTGTCGGTGGCGCCCGCCGCGTCGGGCGCTGTTTGCGCCTGCGCGCCGTGCATGGCCGCCAGCTGGGCCAGGGTGGCGACCGAAAGGGTCAACCCGGTTTTTTGTCTCATTTGGAATCTCCAGATAGTTATCGTTATGTTTGCTGCTTTGCTTTTTTACTGCCGCTACACCGAGACCGGCCACATGGTCTGCTCCCGGTAGCCGGTCGTCACCGGCAAATACCCATTGAATTGCGCATCGAGTTCCGCGTCGCCGCTGTCGATGCGTAGCACGCCGCCGTGCAGCGACAACAGCTTGTCCTGTGGCGCCAGCACATGCAGCCCGCGCCGCCCGGCCGCGCGCAGCAGGCGCGGTGAAATCTGCTGGTTGCCGCGTCCCAGCACCAGCCCCTGTCCGCCGATCGGCGACAGCACCAGGTGCAGCAACGACTGCCAGCTGCCGGCCAGGTCTTCCAGTTCACGGCGCGAGGCGTCGCGCGCCAGCAGCGTGCCGTCGCCCAGCACCGCGTCCACGCCCAGCAAGGTGCCGTCCACGCCCAGCAGCGACAGCAATGCCTGCGTGGTCGAGCCGGGGCCGACCAGGTACAGCGAGCGCGCCTCCATGCCTTCCGCAAAGCTGCGGGCGATGGCCATGCGCTGCGCACCGCTGCCACTGGCATGGCGCGACTTGCCGCCTTGCGTCAGCGACGGCGCCAGCGGCAGTTGCAGGTAGCCGTACAGGCGCGGCACGATCTGGTTGCGCCGCAGCGCTTCTTCGTCGAGGTCCATCACTTCGGCATCGCTGCAGATGGCCAGGCCGTTCTGCTGCAACTGGCGCAGCAGCAGCCCTGCTGCCGTTGGATGGTTGGCGAATACCGCCGATTGCATCTTCACGCCGGCCGGCACACCCAGCACCGGCAAGGTGGCCATTGCGCCGGCATCGCGCAAACCATCCAGCACATCGCGCGCGGTGCCATCGCCGCCGGCGAACAGCAGCAGGTCTATCCCCATGCCGGCCAGGATGCAGCTGGCGCGGCGTGTATCCGCCGCCTGAGATGGCGAGGCAACCGGCACCACGGCGCAGGCCTGCAAGCCCGCCGCGTGCAATGCGTGCAGGCCCATGTCGCCGTCGGCCGTGTACCAGCTGACGGCTTGCGCCGCGCCGCCGCAGGCCCCGAACATGGCGGCCAGGCGCGCGGCCACCTGCGGCAGGACGCCGGCCGCCAGCGCCGCCTGCACGCTGTCGGCGCCGTCCGAGCCTTTGAGGCCGGCCGGGCCGCCGATGCCGGCCCAGGGATTGACCACCAGCCCGATCTTCATGCCAGTCCGCGCTCGCCCAGCTTGCGTTGATAGGCGCGCCAGGTGATAGACCAGCGCTCCGGATCGTCCAGCATCTCGCCCTGCACACGGTGCACCGGGCAGTTGTGCGGCGCCGTCTTGACCAGATCCGGATCGCTGTGCGCCTCGCCGGCGATGTGGCGCATCACGCCGATGAATTCATCGAGGTCGGCGCGCGAGTAGGATTCGGTCGGCTCGATGGTGGCAGGCTCCGGCACCACATACGGATGGTGGCTGGTCCAGTAGTGCACGCCAAAGTCGGCGGCGCGCAGGCCGATTTCTTCCGACGTCACGCCGGTGGCCTCGGTCAACCCCGCCCAGCTGTAGCGCACCTGCTCGATGCGGCGCTTGCCTGCCGCGTAGGGCGCGGACATGCCCTCAATCTTCAGCAGCTCGTGCATCATGTAGTTGTTGTTCAGGACCGCGATCTCGGACACGGTGCGCAAGCCCTCGGCGCCCAGGTTCATGATCCACGCATAGGCGCGCAGCATGATGGAGGCGGTGCCGGTGAAGCTGCTGATCTTGCCGATCGATTGCGGCGCGCCGCTCACCAGGCTGTAGCGCCCTTCCTTCTGCCGCACCAGGGGGCCGGGCAGGAACGGCGCCAGCGCCTCCGTGCAGCACACCGCGCCGACCGCCGGACCGCCGCAGGCGTGCGGCGTGGCGAAGGTCTTGTGCAGGTTGAAGTGGCACAGGTCGAAGCCTGCCTCGCGTGCGCGGGCGATGCCCAGCAGGCCGTTAGCGTTGGCCTGGTCATATACGCACAGGCCACCCACCGCGTGCACCGCGTCGACGAATTCGCGGATGCGGCTGTTGAAGATGCCGGTGTCCTCCGGATTGGTGATCACCAGCGCGGCGGTGCGCGGCGATACGGCGGCCTTCAGCGCGTCCAGGTTGGGGTAGCCATTCGCATCCGGATACAGCGTGATCACCTTGTAGCCAACCAGCTTGGCGCAGGCAGCGTCCGACGGGTGCGAGAAGATGGTGGTGATGACTTCATCACGCCGGCCGGCGTCGCCACGGCTCTCGTGCCACGCACGCACCATCGCCATGTTGGCGAAGATGGCTTGCGAACCGCCGCGCGGCTGCAGCGACACAGCGTCCATGCCGGACACTTCGCGCATCACGCCTTCGACCTTGTCGATCACTTCCAGCATGCCCTGCACGGTGCTGTCGGGCTGGCGCGGATGCAGCTCCGACATGCCGGGCTGGCGCGCCAGCTGGTCGTTGATCTTCGGGTTGTACTTCATGGTGCAGGTGCCCTGCCCCACGTCCACGTTGAGGTCCGCTCCCAGCGTCTCCTGCGACAGGCGCAGGTAGTGGCGCAGCACGCGGTTCTGCGACATCTCCGGCAGCGCCGGTGCACGCTGGCGCAGCATGGTGGCGGGCAGTCCGGCCAGCGGCTGGCCGGCGGCGCGCACGATGTCCGGCTCCACTTCAGGTATCAGGATGCCGCGTTCGCCGGGCTGGCTCAGTTCAAAGATGACCGGTTCGTCCCAGCGCGCCTGATGGTAGCGGCGCATCTGCTGTTTGCGGTGGTGGGCGATGTTATCCATGGCGTTCATTGGTTGAGGACTTTCTCTAGCGTTGCGCACAGCAGGTCGATGTCTTCCTGCGCGTGGACTTCGGAAAAGGCGTACAGGGCCGACTGGCCCAGCGCGGGGAAGGCGGCGCTCAGGTCATGGCCGCCGAACACGCCCTGCTGCAGCAAGGCGGCGTTGACGGCGGCCACCGGCAGGCCGGTGCCGTCGAAGTTGACGACGAACTCGCGGAAGTGGCAGCTGCCCTCGTGCGTGATGCGCACGCCGGGCAGGCGCGCCATGCGCTGCCTGGCGTAGGCGGTGCGCTGGGCGATTCCGGTGGCCAGTTCGGTCATGCCTTGTGGCCCCATTAGCGCGAGATAGACGCCGGCCGTGATGCCCCACAGCGCGGCGGCGGTGCCGACGAATTCGTTACCGTTCTCGCGCTTGTCGAACGAGGTGCGGCTGTAGGCAACGTCGCCGAAGCCGTACTCGCCCGGCACGCTGGTCGGCACGATGCCGAACAGCCGCGATGGATACTGCATGACGATGGCGGGATCGTCGTGGCTGGCGATGAAACCACCCTGGCCGCCGCCGTAGTTCATGTGCATGCCCAATGGCTGAATGTCGCCGCAGACGATGTCGGCGCCGTAGTTGGACGGCGGCGCCAGCACACCCAGCGAGACCGGATCGACGCCGACCACCAGCAGCGCACCCACCGCATGCGCGGCGGCGGCCAGCGCGGCGCCGTCGTCGATGGTACCGAGGAAGGATGGGATATCGACGTACAGCGCGGCGGTGTCCTGATCGAGCAGTTGCTTCACCGTGGCCAGGTCGAGCAGGCCGGTTTTCGGATCGAACGGCGCGCTGACGAAATCGAGGTCGGCGCGGCCGTAGGTCTGCATCACGGACAGCTTGTCCGGATTGATATGGCCGGCCACGACGACGCGGCGGCGGCCGGTGTGGCGGCCCGCCATGCGCACGGCGGTGGCGGCGGCCTGCATGCCGTCGTACACCGGCACGTTGACCACGTCCATCTCCAGCAGCGCGCCCATCATGCTGCAGTATTCGAACAGCGCCTGGAAACGGCCATGGTCGTCATACGGTTCACCGGCATAGGCGGTGGCGAACTCGCTGCGGCCGTTGATCTCATCGCAGACGGCCGGCACGTGGTGCTGGTAGCAGCCGCCGCCCAGGAAGCTGAGCTGCCCGGCGCAGTGGCTGTTCTTGCGCAGCAGGCCGTCCACGTGGCGCTTGAGGCGCGCCTCCGACAGGTGCGGCGCGGCGATCGCCAGCGGCGCCTGCATGCGCAGGGCGGCGGGGATGTCGGCAAAGAAGTCTTCAGTGCTGGTGGCGCCCACGGCGCGCAACATGGCGTCGCGCACGGCGGGGACCGAGTTGGGGATGTAGGGGTGGATGAAGGGCTTGCCAGGTTCCATGTCATTTCCTGTTGATCGAGGGTGGATACCCCATCTTGTAGGAGCGAAATAACATTGACAAATGATCAGTATGCATGCGATACATTAGAAAAATTCATGCATGGGGAACGTCTTGGTTCATTCTTCCAGTCTGTTGAGGCAGTTGAAAACGTTTGAAGTCACGGCGCGGCACATGAGTTTTACCCGTGCCGCCGATGAGCTGTGCATCTCGCAGGCGGCGGTCAGCCACCAGATCAAGACGCTGGAAGACGCGCTGCAAATCAAACTGTTCAAGCGCATGACGCGGGCCATCACGCTGACCGGCGAGGGGGCGATTTTGCAACGCAGCCTGGTCGATGCCTTTGGCCGCATCGACCGTGTGCTGGCGCAGTTGGCGCAGGGCGAGGGACGCGCGCGCAAGCGGTTGACGGTGGCTGTGACGCCGGCCTTCAGCTCGCGCTGGCTGGTGCATAGGCTGGACCGTTTTCTGGCGGCGCATAGTCAGCTTGAAGTGCGGCTGGTGCACACGGTGATGCATACGGACCTGGGACGCGACAGCATCGACCTGGCGATACGCTGGGGGGATGGCAAGTGGCCGGGCGTGGAGTGCGAACGCCTGTTCGGCACCGAGCTGCTGCCGGTGTGTTCACCTGCGATGTTGAAGGACGGCCCGCCGTTGTTGGAGCCGTCCGATCTGGCGCATTACACGCTGCTGCACGAGGACAGCTGCGACGATTGGGAACGCTGGTTCGAGCAGGCGGGTTTGGCGCCATCGCTGGCGCTGCGCGGGCCGCTGATCGACGACAGCAACGCGCTGATGCAGGCGGCGCTGAACGGCCAGGGCATCGCGCTGGGCCGCATGGCGCTGATCCGCGACGACCTGCGGCGCGGCACCTTGGTCAGCCCATTCAGCCAGACGCTGTCCACACAGGGCGCCTACTACATGTGCTGGCGCCCTACCCGTACGGAGCAGGAGGCGTTGACGTGGTTCTCGGACTTCCTGCGCGACGAGGCACGTGAACAGGAAAAGGATCTCGCCCCTACCTCGGAATCATGACGTCTGAAATTTCAACGAACCATTGCGCCTGCCGTAACAGGCGCTTGATTTTCCCTTGAGTCATGTCACCCCAGATTTGGCCGTGATAAGGGTTCACGCGAATCGGATCATCGTAGATAGGATCAAACCCTATCATGAGTGTTTCTTGTCGAAAGTCTCGTGCGATAAATCGGACTGCGCCGATCGCCGCAGGCGGGGGAAGCATGATCTGGACTTGTGGATCAAGTCCATCATCCAGTATCAACTGCTCAAGGTCCACAGAGATACCGGTGGTTGGAGAACTAATTTTCAGCAGTAGAGAAGAAAGCCGACGTCCCCCCTTCCCATCCGGGACCAGATGATGTTCCGTAACCTTCCGCAAAATGCCGTCGGTATCGTGTATTCCGTCGTGATCGTGCGGTGTTACGTTTCCATCTGCGTCACGCGGCGGCAGGGATAACACCTGCGCCCTCGGTGATCACAAGCAACCACTTTGCCACTTGAGAGAAATCCCTAGTAAGCGACAACTCCTCGTCATTCTCATAGTCAGTAAAGCTGACAAATGCGCGGACGTCATACGGCTTCACAATGTGCAGTTCCAGATCTCCATGCACAGTATGCCATTCAATCTGAAGGTCCCCGGCAGATCCAGGGACAATTGCCGGTGTTGGAGTGTTCGCTCCACATATCTGCGATAGAAGCTGCGCCGCAAAATAGGCATTCTCGTAAGAGACCGCCATACCTCTGTAGCCATCCCAACCATACGTTAGCCGTCGCAGCGCAGTAAGTTTGGCAAGGACCGCATCCATTAATGACGAACTGGATGCGGTCATGCTAATCGCTCGGTCAACGGTCTGGGCCCGCTCGTGGCGTGTCACAGCTCCGGAAAATGTTGAGTTAGACATTTTTTATTCCCCATTTCTCATGCGCATATGGAGTAGTAATTTCTCGGAATTTTTTTACGATTGCGCTGCGACCACAAATCATAAAGTCCATTGCGGATGCCACGGTAGGCTCCAGCGGCGTTCCCCGAATCGAGATGGTCAGTCCGAATGTTGGCCTGCCCTTGGTATCAACCCCGGAGCCGCAGTCGATAAACATTCTTGCGTAAGGCGATCCATTGTCTCTCGTGAGAACATATCGCAGGCTAATGCCTACGCTCTCTGGTTCCGCCGTGCTTCCAGCCCAAAGTGTGAACCACTTCGCGAGCGCTCGTTCAGCATCCGATTCGATAGCGATCTTATTGATGTACGAAATTTCGCATTGATTGACGACGAGCGCCTGCTTTTCAAGCTTGCCCGCATATTCCTCAAGAAGAGAAAGTTCGTTGTTGTAGGCAGTGGCCATTGCTTCGAAGTGGGGATAGATACCGGAACCTTCGACGTTGCGCCAATTGTGCAGAAGCCGGTCTGGCTGAAATTGAATCAGTTGACTCCCTGCTGGATCCAAAAACCAAAATCGATCATGCAGCGGGCCATCGATCAAGTTCAGCTGATTCATGGAGTTGATGGGCGCATGTCCTCCGAATATTTCAAACGAAGGAGGTAACGGTGAGCGCTCCTCAACGCGAGGATATCTGTCACGATACAGCGCCCAGACTTCTCCGCACTTTATCTGCTGATAGCCAACAAGGGAGTCAAATTGAACACCAAGAACTACCTCATCGAGCGGAGGAGCGTCGAAGTCAGGCAAATCGGCAGGTCTTTTGAGAGAAATATTCATCAAGGGAACAATGACATGTTTAGAACACTATACTCCAATGATCCTGGACTGCAATCCACAACAACAACCAAAGCGCCTAGGTTGGCAGTTCTGTTGCGGGCCGCGACGACACGCCCTGAGCCAACGCGGCGGCCTGCTCGGCGGCCTTCGCGCGCAGGAAGGCGGGACGCTGGCGCAACCGCTGCCAGTAGGCGGCGACGGCTGGCGTAAAGGACGTGTGTAATCCCAGTTGCTCGGCCAACAGCAGCGCGTAGCCGACCGAGACGTCGGCCGCCGTGAAGCGGCCGGCGCACAGGAATTCGTTTTGCTCCAGACGCGGCGTCAGTGTTTTCAGGCGCGATAAGAACCAGCGCGAATAATCCTCCACCACCTGCGGCTGCAAGCGCTCCTGCGATTCGAAGCGGCTGTAACGCAGCACCAGCGTTTGCGGGAAGGTCAGCGTGGCTTCACCGAAGTGCAGGTAGTTCAACCACGCGCCGTAGTCCGTTTCATCCAGCGCGACGTTTAGTCTGGCCGCCGGATGGCGCTCGGCCAAATACTGGCAGATCGCCGCCGATTCCGTCATCCGCATGTCGCCATCGAAGAAGGTCGGCACAGTGCCGCAGGGATTGATGTCGAGGTAGGACTTGTCGTGCACGCGCGGCGGGAAAGCCATCATGCGCAACTCATATGTCAGCCCCAATTCCTCCAGCATCCACAGCGGACGGAAGGAACGTGCGGCGATGCTATGGTAGAGGATCATGGGGCTTCCTTATTTTCCGATGCAGAAACGGGAGAAGATCACACCCAGCAAATCATCCGACGAGAAAGCGCCGGTGATGCTCGACAGCTGCACTTGCGCCAGCCGCAGCTCTTCCGCGAACAAGTCCAGCGACTGATCGTTCTGCGCCGCGTGTTCGCCTGCGCGCTCCAGATGGGCGCCGGCGTTCTTCAGCGCGATCAGGTGGCGTTCGCGCGCCAGGTACAGCGATTCGCCAGTCTGCTGCCAGCCGGCGATGCGCAGCAGCTCGGCGCGCAGCAAATCAATGCCGATATGCTCGTGCGCCGACAGATACACGTGCGTGGCATCCTCCATCGGATCGACGCCCGGCTTGTGGCCCGACAAATCGATCTTGTTCCAGATGCGCAGCACCGGCACGCCCGGCGGGAAGGCGGCGACGATGCCGTCGTCCGCGCGCGACGGGCCGTGGTCGGCGTCCAGCAGGTGCAGGATGACGTCGGCCTTGCCGACCTCGCCCCAGGTGCGCTCGATGCCGATGCGCTCGACCACGTCCACGCCATCGTCGATCGCGCGGATGCCGGCGGTGTCGATGATGTTTAGAGGGATACCTTCAATCTGGATCGTCTCGGTGACTTTGTCGCGCGTGGTGCCGGCGATCGGCGTGACGATGGCCACGTCCGTGCCCGCCAGCGCGTTCAGCAGCGAAGACTTGCCAACGTTGGGCTGGCCGACCAGCACCACGTTCAAGCCCTCGCGCAGCAGCGCGCCTTGCGACGCCTGCTTGAACACCTGCTCCAGCGCAGCGACGATGCCGGCCAGCTGGCCGCGCGCGTCGGATTTTTCCAGGAAGTCGATTTCCTCTTCCGGGAAGTCCAGCGTGGCTTCGACCAGCATGCGCAGGCCGGTCACGCCATCCACCAGCGCGTTGACCGTCTTCGAGAACGCGCCCGACAACGATTGCGACGCCGACTTGGCCGCCGCTTCGGTGGAGGCATCGATCAAATCGGCCACCGCCTCGGCCTGCGCCAGGTCGAGCTTGTCGTTGAGGTAGGCGCGGCGGGTGAATTCGCCCGGCTCGGCCAATCGCAGACCCAGTTCGGCACCCGCCTCCAGCACCCGCGCCAGCAGCAGTTGCAGCACGATGGGGCCGCCGTGGCCCTGCAGTTCCAGCACGTCTTCCCCGGTGTAGGAGTGCGGCCCTTTGAACCAGATGGCGATGCCCTGGTCGATCAGGGCGCCGTCGGCCTGCTTGAACGGGATGTAGGTGGCGTGGCGCGGCTGCAAGGCGGTGGCGCCGAACAGCGCGGTAATCAGCGGCTTGAGGTTCTTGCCGGAGGCGCGTACCACGCCGATGCCGCCGCGGCCCGGTGCGGTGGCGATGGCGGCGATGGGGGAAGAGTCGATATTCATAGGGGAATTGTAAAGTAAAAAAAAGCCCGCGATTAACACGGGCTTTTCTGCAACAGCATTTATCTGGCTATCAGGAGTTGGCGGCCGCTGGCGGCGCGAACTTCTTCGAGATCACGTACTGCTGACCGATCGACAGCACGTTGTTCACGACCCAGTACAGCACCAGGCCGGACGGGAAGAAGAAGAACATGACCGAGAACGCCAGCGGCATGAACAGCATCATCTTCGCTTGCATCGGATCGGCAGGAGCCGGGTTCAGCTTGGTGGTGATGTACATCGAGATCGCGTACAGCACTGGCAGGATGTACCAAGGATCCGGCGCGGCCAGGTTGGTGATCCAGCCGACCCACGGCGCGCCGCGAATCTCCACCGACGCTTGCAGCACCCAGTACAGGGCGATGAAGACCGGCATCTGCACCAGGATAGGCAGGCAGCCGCCCAGCGGATTGATCTTCTCGGTCTTGTACAACTCCATGGTGGCCTGGTTCATCTTGGCCGGATCGCCTTTGTAGCGCTCGCGGATCGCCTGCATCTTCGGCGTGACCAGCTTGACCTTGGCCATGCTGCGGTAACCGGCAGCCGACAGCGGGAAGAACGCCAGCTTGATCAGGATGGTGAAGGCGATGATGGTCCAGCCCCAGTTGCCCAGCACCTGGTGGATTTGGTCCATGACCCAGAAGATAGGCTTGGCGATGATGGTCAGGAAACCGTAGTCCTTGACCAGTTCCAGGCCAGGGCTGACTTTTTCCAGCAGCTTCGACTCCTGCGGGCCCGAGTACAGCTTGGCCTCGTTGGTCACGGTGGCGCCCGGCGCCAGCGTACCCAGTTGCTGGATGGTGCCGATCGCGTACTGGTTGGTCGTCACTTTCTTGGTGAAGATGGTGCGCGCCAGCTTGTCCTGCGGGACGAAGGCGGACACGAAGAAGTGCTGCGAGATCGCGAACCAGCCGTTGTCGGCCTTGGTCGGGTGATCCTGCACGGCATCCTTGCCGGTCTTGGCGGCTTCAACGGCTTCTTTTTCCAGCGTTTCGAACTTCAGCTTCTTGTAGTGGTCTTCGGCGGTGTACAGCGTCGGGCCGGTGTAGCTGCTGTTGAAGTAGGAGTCGCCGGCCGGCTTGTTGCCGTCGTGGACCAGTTGCAGGTACAGCTCAGGCTTGACCGGAGCGGCGCCGACGTTGGTCACGTCGTGGCGCACGTCGATCGTGTAGTCGCCGCGCTTGAAGGTGTAGGTCTTGGTCAGCTTGACGCCGGCCGATTCCGCTTCCAGCACCAGTTGCACCTGGTTGGCGTCGCCCAGCATGCGCGGGCCAGGCTTGGCGACGAAGCCGGTCTGGTGGTTCGGCAGGCCGGCGGCGCCGATCAGGCCGGATTGGGCCAGATAGGTCTTGCCGGTACCGGCGTCGACGTCGAACAGCACTTCGTTCTTGGTGGCGTCCACGCCGTCCTTGAACTTCAGCAGTTCCAGGCGCTTGATGGTGCCGCCCAGGGTGTCGACGTCGACACGGAACAGATCGGTGGTGACGGTGATGCGCTCACTCTTGAACGCCTCGGCCGCTGCGGGCGCGCCCGGCAATGCCGAAGCACCTGCTGCGGCGGTCGCGGTGGCGGCCGGCAGATCGGATTTCTTCGCTTCCGGGGCCTTGGCGGTCTGCGCCGGCGCGGGAGCAAACATGGAAGGTTTGCCTGTCGAGACCATCCAGTTGTTCCAAAGAACTACCAGCGACACGGCAAACACGATCCACAGGATGGTACGTTTATTGATATCCATTAGGCTATTTGTCAGGAGTGGTTGCAACCGCAAGCGGTCGTAGAAGAAGAATTCGTTTTGCCGTCCGCAGGGGGTACCGGATCGTGTCCGCCCGGATTCCACGGATGGCAGCGGCACACGCGCTTGGCCGCCAGCAGGCTGCCCTTGGCGGCGCCGTGCACCTGCAGCGCTTCCAGCGCATAGTTCGAGCAGCTCGGATGGAACCGGCAGCTCGGCGCCATCAGCGGGCTGATGGCCAGCTGGTAAAAGCGCACCAGGAAGCGTAGCAGTTTTTTCATGATGCCACAGGTGGAGGCGGCGGCGTCGAAGGCAAGGCCGGTTTCGGCAGCTTGGCCACCTTGGCCTGCGCGAACAGACGTGCCAGTTCCACCCGCAAAGCCGCTTTCAGCTTGGCAGTGGTGGCCGGTCCGTCCTTGCTGTTGACCGGCTTGGCCAGGCGCACCAGGCAGTCGATCGCCGGCAGGCCGGTCTGGCGGAACAATTCGCGGGTAACGCGTTTGATCGTGTTGCGCGTGACGGCGCGCGGCGCAAATCGCTTGGCCACAACGACGCCCAGCCGCGCATGCGGCAATTCATTCAGACGGGTGTAAAGCACGAAGTGCGCGCTTTTTTGGGTAGGGCGCAAACGAAAAACGGATGAAAATTCATCCGTTTTAACGATACGCCGAACGCGCGCGAAGTCGTGTGAACCTTCGCCTGTCGAGCCGCTTGAAATACAGCTTTCCACGCGATCAGCTAACAAGAGTTGGCTTATACAGCCAGACGCTTGCGGCCTTTGGCGCGACGTGCGTTGAGCACTTGGCGGCCACCACGGGTAGCCATACGAGCGCGGAAGCCGTGGGTACGCTTACGGCGTACAACGGAAGGTTGGTAAGTACGTTTCATGTTGGTCTCGCTAAAAGCAGAAAAAAATGCAAAATCGGGTTGTGGCCCCGTCAGTTTTTGGTGCCAATGACACTTCGCGCACCCATGCCAACGCTACCGGCACAAGCTGGGTCCATCTCATCGCCCGCTAAATCCACGCTTACTCCATATTGACGTTCATGTGAATAAACTAGGAATACGGGCGGGGAACCCTGAATTATCAGCATTTCGGTCCCGCTTGTCAACAACTGATGGTCTCTGGCCGCCATTCGGGGGCCGCCTAAAGTGCGAAAATAAGCGTCGTGCCTGTGGATAACTTGGGCCGGCGAGAGTAGAATAGCGCGTTACGTGTGGCGAACCCGGGTTCGCCGACACCCTTATCAGCAGTAAAGAATAGATAAAGATTCATGGAAAATTTCTGGCAGACCTGCTCCGCCCAGCTGGAGCTGGAGCTGACGCCGCAACAATTCAGCGCGTGGATAAAACCGCTCATCCCCCTCGACTACGAGGCGGGCAAGTTGCGTGTGGCCGCGCCCAACCGGTTCAAGCTGGACTGGGTGAAGTCCCAGTTCGCCAGCCGCATCACGGCCCTGGCCTGCCAGTATTGGGAAGCGCCGACCGAGGTGCAGTTCGTGCTCGACCCGCGCCTGGCGCTACCGAAAAAGCCGGCGACCGTGGTGCCCGCGCCCGACTACAACGACGGCAACCCGAACGGCCACGCGCGCAACTCCGACCCGGTGCCGTCGGTGCCCGAGTTGCCGGCTTCGGCCGCGCCGCGCCGCGAACAGAGCCGCATCAACACCGACCTGACCTTCGACAGCTTCGTGACCGGTAAGGCCAACCAGCTGGCGCGCGCCGCCGCGATCCAGGTGGCCAACAATCCGGGCGTATCGTACAACCCGCTGTTCTTCTACGGCGGCGTCGGCCTGGGTAAGACCCACTTGATCCACGCGATCGGCAACCAGGTGATGGCCGACCAGCCAGGCGCCAAGATCCGCTACATCCACGCCGAGCAGTACGTGCGCGACGTGGTGACGGCTTACCAGCGCAAGGGCTTCGACGATTTCAAGCACTACTATCATTCGCTCGACATGCTGCTGATCGATGATATTCAATTCTTCGGCGGCAAGAGCCGCACGCAGGAAGAATTCTTCTATGCGTTCGAAGCGCTGATCGCTGCCAAGAAGCAGATCATCATCACCTCGGATACCTATCCGAAGGAAATCACCGGCATGGACGATCGCCTGATTTCGCGCTTCGATTCCGGCCTGACGGTGGCGATCGAGCCGCCGGAGCTGGAAATGCGCGTGGCGATTCTGCTCAAGAAAGCCAAGCAGGAAGGCGTCACCTTCTCGGACGACGTCGCCTTCTTCGTGGCGAAGCACCTGCGCTCCAACGTGCGCGAGCTGGAAGGCGCGCTGCGCAAGATCCTGGCGTACTCGCGCTTCCACGGCAAGGACATCACGATCGACATCGTGAAGGAAGCGCTGAAGGATTTGCTGTCGGTGCAGAACCGCCAGATCTCTGTAGAGAATATTCAGAAGACGGTGGCGGACTTCTTCAACATCAAGGTAGCCGACATGTACTCCAAGCGTCGCCCTGCCAACATCGCGCGGCCACGCCAGATCGCGATGTACCTGGCCAAGGAGCTGACGCAGAAGAGTCTGCCGGAGATCGGCGAACTGTTCGGCGGCCGCGACCACACGACCGTGCTACACGCCGTACGCAAGATCGCGCTGGACCGCACCAAGAACCCGGAATGCAACCACGAGCTGCACGTGCTGGAGCAAACGCTGAAAGGCTAGCCGGACAGTAGGTTTGGCTTTATGATCTAGGCAAAAAAGCACGTCTGCTCACAAGGCAACATTGTTATAAAAATATCGTTTAATCTTTACTATTGAGGATAATCTATGCAATTGGTCAAAACCACCCGAGATACCCTTCTCCGGCCACTGCAGATCGTGAGCGGTATTGTCGAGCGTCGGCACACTATGCCGATTCTGGCCAATATCCTCATCCGCAAAGAGGGCGAGAGCGTATCCTTCCTGTCGACCGACACCGAAGTCCAGATCACCACCAACGCCGAGATCGGTTCCGGCAGCGAAGTGACCGGCACCACCGTGGCCGCGCGCAAGCTGCTCGACATCCTGCGCGCGCTGCCTGAATCGGGCGACGTGACGATGACCTTGCTGAACAAGCGCCTGACGGTACAAACCGGCAAATCGCGCTTCGCACTGCAGACGCTGGCCGCCGAAGAATTCCCGACCGTGCAGCAGGCCGACAGCTACAGCGCCTCCGTCACCTTGCCGCAGAAAACGCTGAAGCACCTGTTCAACATGGTGCACTTCTCGATGGCCCAGCAGGACATCCGCTACTACCTGAACGGCCTGCTGCTGGTCCTGGACGGCAAGAACGTGATCGCCGTGGCCACCGACGGCCACCGCCTGGCCTTCTGCCAGGTCGAGACCGAGCAATCGTTCGAGCGCCAGGAAGTGATCATCCCGCGCAAGACCATCATCGAACTGCAGCGCCTGCTGGAAGAGAACGACGAGACCGTGCAGCTGGACATCGCCGCCAACCAGGTCAAGCTGACCTTTGCCGACATCGAGCTGATCTCCAAGCTGGTCGAGGGCAAGTTCCCCGACTACACGCGCGTGATCCCGAAAGGCTACAAGAACGAATTCACGATCGGCCGCGATGAGCTGCTGCGTTCGCTGCAACGCGCCGCCATCATGACCAGTGACAAGTTCAAAGGCGTGCGCTGCATCATCACGCCGGGCAGCATGAAGATCAGCTCGACCAACGCGGACCAGGAAGAGGCCGTGGAAGAACTGGAAATCGACTACGGCGGCGACAGCGTCGACATCGGCTTCAACGTGACCTATCTGCTGGACGTGTTGAACAACCTGAAGTGCGACCAGGTCAACGTCGCGCTGGGCGATTCGAACTCGTCCGCGCTGATCTCGATCCCGGACAATGCCGACTTCAAGTACGTCGTCATGCCGATGCGCATATAAAAACGTAGCAGCAGCACCGTCATTCCCGCGAAAGCGGGAATCCATACTGAGCGATATAGGATACTCAGCATGGGTCCCCGCTTTCGCGAGGACGACGCAGTCCCCAGTAATTCGTCATATTGAGAAAGCAGCACATGTCCGCCATCCCAGAAGAGAATCCAGTACCAGTACCGGCCAAAACCGAAGAATACGGCGCCTCATCGATCCAGATCCTCGAAGGTCTGGAAGCAGTCCGCAAACGACCCGGCATGTACATCGGCGACACCTCGGACGGCACCGGCCTGCACCACCTGGTGTTCGAAGTGCTGGACAACTCGATCGACGAATCGCTGGCCGGCCACTGCACGGAAATCCACGTCACCATCCACTCGGACAACTCGATCTCGATCACCGACAACGGCCGCGGCGTGCCGACCGGCCTGAAGATGGACGACAAGCACGATCCTAAGCGCTCCGCCGCCGAGATCGTCATGACCGAACTGCACGCCGGCGGCAAGTTCGACCAGAACTCGTACAAGGTGTCGGGCGGCCTGCACGGCGTGGGCGTATCGTGCGTGAACGCACTGTCGAAACTGCTGAAGCTGACCATCCGCCGCGACGGCAAAGTGCACTACATGGAGTTCGTCCGTGGCGTGCCGCAGAACCGCGAACTGGCGGAGAAGGACGGCTTCGCCGTCTCGCCGATCAAGGTCATCGGCGACACCGACAAGCGCGGCACCGACGTGCACTTCTGGGCCGACGAGGAAATCTTCACCCACGTCGAATTCCACTACGAGATCCTGGCCAAGCGTATCCGCGAACTGTCGTTCCTGAATAACGGCGTGAACATCAAGCTGACCGACCAGCGCAACGGCAAGGAAGAGATCTTCGCGTTCGAAGGCGGCACCCGCGGCTTCGTCGAGTACATCAACAAAGCCAAGACCGTGCTGCACCCGACCGTGTTCCAGGCCACCGGCGAACGCCTGTCGGACCAGGGCACCAACATCTCGGTGGACGTGTCGATGCAGTGGAACGACGCCTACAACGAACAGGTGCTGTGCTTCACCAACAACATCCCGCAGCGCGACGGCGGCACCCACCTGACCGGCCTGCGCGCCGCGATGACCCGCGTCATCAACAAGTACATCGAAGAGCAGGAATTCGCCAAGAAGGCCAAGGTGGAAATCTCCGGCGACGACATGCGCGAAGGCCTGACCTGCGTGCTGTCGGTCAAAGTGCCTGAGCCGAAGTTCTCGTCGCAGACCAAGGACAAGCTGGTGTCGTCCGAAGTGCGCGGCCCGGTCGAAGAGATCGTCGCCAAGACGCTGTCGGACTACCTGCAAGAAAAACCGAACGACGCCAAGATCATCTGCGGCAAGATCGTCGAAGCGGCGCGCGCGCGCGAAGCGGCCCGCAAGGCCCGCGACCTGACCCGCCGCAAAGGCATCATGGACGGCCTGGGCCTGTCGGCCAAGCTGGCCGACTGCCAGGAAAAAGATCCGGCGCTGTGCGAACTGTACATCGTCGAGGGTGACTCCGCAGGCGGCTCCGCCAAGCAGGGCCGCGACCGCAAGTTCCAGGCGATTTTACCGCTGCGCGGTAAGGTGCTGAACGTGGAGAAGGCGCGCTTCGAGAAGATGCTGTCGTCGGAACAGATCACCACGCTGATCGCCACGCTGGGCACGTCGATCGGCCCGGACGAATTCAACGTCGAGAAGCTGCGCTACCACCGCATCATCATCATGACCGATGCGGACGTCGACGGCGCCCACATCCGCACGCTGCTGCTGACCCTGTTCTATCGCCAGATGCCGCAGCTGGTAGAGCGCGGCCACATCTACATCGCGCAACCGCCGCTGTACAAGGTCAAGGCCGGCCGCGACGAGCGCTACCTGAAGGATGACGCGGAAGAAGCGAGCTACATGATGAACGTGGCGCTGAACACCGCCGCGCTGATGCCGCGCGAAGGCGCCGATCCTATCGTCGGCGAACCGCTGGGCGAGCTGGTGCGCCAGTTCAACCTGGCCAACGTCATCATGACGCGTCTGACGCGCGTGATCGACCGTGCGGCGCTGACGGCCATCATGACTGGTGTGACGCTGGATCTGAGCACGCAGGAACTGGCTGATGTGTCGGCCCGCGCGCTGGTGGCGGAGATCAACGATATCGCGGTCAAAGTGACGGTGATTTCGGATGAGCTGTCCGAGAAGCACGCGCTGCGCATCGAGCGTATGCATCACGGTAACATCAAGGTCAGCTCGATCGATGCGGACTTCGTGCAGGGCGCGGACTACAACGTACTGGCCAGCGCGGCAGCCACGTTCAAGGGCCTGATCGGCGAAGGCGCCTACGTGCGCCGCGGCGAAGGCGAGCGCACCAAGGAATCGGCCGTGGTGGACTTCCACCAGGCGATGCAGTGGCTACGTGATGAGGCGGAACGTGTGGTGTCCAAACAGCGCTACAAAGGTCTGGGTGAGATGAATCCGGATCAGCTGTGGGAGACCACCATGGATCCGACCGTGCGCCGTTTGTTGAAGGTGCAGATTGAGGACGCGATTGCTGCGGATCAGATCTTCACTACGCTGATGGGTGATGACGTTGAACCACGACGTGCCTTTATCGAAAACAACGCGCTGCGCGCTGGTAACATCGACGTGTAGTGCCGCATCCCGTGGGCTACTCAATTGAAACCTGAATGACCGATATACGATAAAAATGGCCCTCACGGGCCATTTTTATTGCAGAAAAGAATCAAAATCTACTTCGTAAGCTGACTTACCAATGCATCCCATTCCAAATCCGGGGTGCCGACTCGACCGTAATATCGGACATATCTACTTTGAACTGATTCCGCAAATGGAGTGTCGAGAGTTGCCAATCGGCGATACCCTCCATCAGTATGAATTTCCATGACTGGTACTTGCAATAGATGCTGATAGTCAACAATCAAATCTGGTAGGAAGCTAGTCCCTGGTAAAAATTTATACCTATCGGGTTGAACTTTTTTCCCTTGACGATTGTCGGCTAAAAGGCTGCGCAAGGCGCTCGTGATCGATTTTGGAAGTGGCTCAGTACTTGTCTTTCTATGATTCTCGGCGTTTGTGAATTCCGTCGTACTCGTCAAGAGCTCACACTCAGCAAGCAACGCCTTTTCAGCTTTACATTGAGAAAAATCGCATGCGGGATTTAGCACAACAAAATACCTCTTTCCTTCCTCACTATCCCTTTCAAGAATATCGCCAAAACCTACACTGTCCGCCATTGGCGGCCAAATATACAGCTCAATCGGATGAATAGTTTCACTTTCATCGTGCTCAGGCTTAAAGAACCGGCGAATTGCCTTTCCGGCTAGCGCATTTGCCAATCGCCGCCCCAATAAAAAGGCCAGCTCATTCGGTGCAGCCTCTCCATGATTCCCACCCGAAGATTGCTCCACATGCTCCCACAGAAATTTCCGCTGTTCCTCTTGAATATGACGAATCAGCTGTGGCAAATTTGTGGAGAATACCTCTCGAATCGCTTCTCGTAACCGTTCAGTATCATCGCCTTTTCGCACAACCTTTACAAAAGCGCTACTTTTATCCTCCACTTTTTGCGCAAAACCAGTATAGAAGACGACTGGCGTAAACTGCCGTTGCCGCAGCTGCTCCATAACCCTTTCGCCGCTAAGCTCAGCATTTGGGTCATCGCCATCGTGCGCCTCATCCTTTAAGTCTAAAATAATTAAGTCGAATTTTGAGTATTCTATTAATTTAAGCGCCTGATCAAAACCATCTGCAATGACCGCATTTATTTCTTTTCCATCACCCAAGGTCCTTTTACTGGCAACGATTGCTTTAGTAGTTTCCGCTTGATCTCGCTCATCATCAACGATTAGAACATTCCAATTCATTAAGATCTTCTCCTAAACTCGTTTTCGTAAAATTATCTGAAATGCAGCACCACCCAATTTATTTGTATCCAACAGCGATAAGGATCCACCATAATAGTCCCGAATAATGTCGCCGCAAACTGCCAAGCCCAATCCTGTTCCATCTGGTCTCGTAGAAAAATATGGATCAAAAATTACTTCTTTGAATTCATCTGAAATTCCAGGCCCACTATCTGCGAAGATAATTTCGACAACACTCGCTTCGGTCCGGGTAATCTGCACGGCAATCTTCCTTTTCTCTTTTTCCACGGAAGCTAACCAATACAGGCTATTTTGGATTAAATTAACAAAAACTTCTTGCAGTTCAGCCGGATCCACTGTGACCAGGGTACTCGTGGAAGGGCGAAATATAACCACTCCTAGTTTTTCAATTTTATCGGCAAAAATATCAATTGCATCGGATAGAATTTTCTCAAGGTAAAGTTGCCCCGGTCGTCCTCGTTTTCTACCACCAAAGGGTTCGACTCTATGGAAAACTCCATCCAAAACCGCACTTTGCGTGCGGATCTTTTCAAATCTGCCATGCAGCTTCGCAAGTATCGGATTTTCAGCTAATCCGTGGTCCTCTAAATCCTCTTTACCTAGTGTAGATTCGGCGACGATTTTTGACAGAGGTTGACGCCCTTGGTGCAGGAGCATATCAATAAGCTGACCAAGGGTCACCAGCCCATGATAACGGGCAACAGTTTTCTTTATTTCATCCAACTGAATCGTAAAATTATCTTCGATTTGTTTAATGAGTTGCTGGGTTTCGACGTCAGCCGGATGTGACTCCTTCAAGTGCGCGCTAAAACTTGATAAATCTGGTTTGGCAAAAAGTCCTCCCCCGGATTGGTCCCTTCCAACAGGAGTTGAGTCTTCTCTTCTTGATTTTTTCCTTATCGCTTCCAAATGCGACAACACCGCGATCATAATTTGCATCAAATCCTGCTTGGCATCACTTTCGCGTAAACCTTCACGATTGGATTGATCTTTCAACTCAGGATTTTCATTTGCACCTATGGAAATATATCCAAGAATTTGATTGTTAGAAAGCCTCAGCGATGGATTTTGAACTCGACGAATATCTAAGCGAAGCCAATCATTATTTGGTTCACCGTATGGTAATACACGAAATCCATCTCGGTAAATATTGATGCCTGCGTACAAATCCAACTCACGCCGAATATTTGATATCGAAGCGCCTGTGATTTGAACTATATTTCCAAGATCATCACGATCCCAAACTCTGAGTTCGATTTTTAAAGGCCCGCATTTTGGTTCAGACTGCCCACTCAACGCTGTATTCGACTCACCTAACAGCCAAGTTCCGTTGAAATTTTTCAATTTACCGACTAATTTCTCGTGCGTGCCGCTACGCTCCACAGAATAATTAATCGCATATTCACCCAGCGAATCAACCTCGCCCGAAACAATATAGTGAGGAAACTTCACCACCTCGGGTGGACCTATATCTTCGGAGAATCTCTCAAACTGATCCGATGCATCAAGTTTTATTGAAAAATCTTTAAAACCAGAAAATGGTGAAATCAACCGGGACAGCGCTCGTCTTAAGTCTTGGAAATTTGCTTCAGACCAATCATTTTTTAACCCATTCATGCGCAGGCAAGTACCATGTATGTTTTTTTTCGCATTAGTATCGGAAACGTCCTTTACGTTAAAAAAATTTCCTAAGGCGTCAGACACCGCACGATTTTCAGTAAGTATTTCGACCTCATCCAAATATTTCTCATTATCATCAAACTGAGACCAGTCAACCTCAGCATGCGCCTCGTATTGATCGCCCGAACGCTTGCTAATAAGCTCCGTATATGTCGCTAAGCGCGCGGCAGCGAAACGACCAATTCCTTTTTCGCCAAGTACGCGTCGCCCGGAGGGACTAGTGCGCAGAATCTTTTTGCTTGGTGTTGCTGGTTCCATCCAGATCCGACGAATAGTATCGATGTCCATACCTGTACCATCGTCAAAAACCTCGATTGCCCCCCGGCCACGCAGCAGTGGGCCGATGAAACGAATATGGACATGAGTTGCATCAGCATCAAACGAGTTCTTAACTAACTCAATAAGAGCAACGCTATCGCTGCTAATAAGTTCCTCACCCAGCGTTTTCATAATTCGCGCACGTGGCCGGAAGACACTGTCTTTCTTCACACCAGAGCCGTCTAACGTCATTTGAACACTCCTAAATTCTCTCTATCTATCGGTGCTGTAACGAGAAATTTATTTAAATTGCGACAAAAATGCAGCTTGCCCTTGCCAGACATGCGGCTATGTCGACAGGCGCGAAAGAAACCGCGGCATCCCTTAAACGTGGACTTATAGTTATATATTTTTTGACAAATTTGGTCAACATAAATACTTCTTTATCGACTTAGCCACCTCCTTAGGCTCCGTCGGGTGCAAATGCACAGCCCATCAACGCATGAACTAGAAGTGTTCATTGCTAAGAGGCTTTCAACTTGCAACAAAATGCTGCACTCCCAGCCCAAACCTTATTTATATTGGGATACAAGCTAATGCAGCACAAAGTTGTCAGCAGAGCACAACTAAATTTGAGTGACCAAGATTCGCTACCTCGCGCTGACAATACTGGTTTAACATACAGTATAATGTGTGATGATGCGCTGGCTGCGCCATCGTTCCGATGAGTCGGGACAAACGGCCGCCTTACATCCATTTCGCGCTTACCCAAACAAAGAGAAGACATGATTTCCACTCGTGAAGAGCTAGCCTTGCTGACGCAGGCGCTTGAAAGCTATAACCACAAGCAAGTTGCTGAGCATCTGAATGAGGTCTCACCTGGAACTTGGACACGCGAAACCCTGAAGCGCTGGGTGGCGGGAAAGGATGATGTAAGGCTCAGCCAAGCAGAGTTCATCCATCTGCAAGATTTGCTCCCTAAGGCACCTAAAGGCAAAAAGTACGATTTCGATTTTATTGATCTTTTCGCCGGAATCGGGGGCATCCGAAAGGGCTTTGAAGAGGCTGGAGGACGATGTGTTTTCACCAGCGAGTGGAACCCTTACGCGGTTCGCACCTACAAGGCCAATCACTATAGTGACCCACTGAATCACAAGTTCAACTCGGACATTCGTGAAGTCACTTTAAGTGCAAACCCAGACGTCACGGAGGAGGAGGCATATCGATTCATTGATGGGCAGGTCCCCGATCATGATGTGCTGCTAGCAGGATTCCCATGCCAGCCGTTTTCGATCGCAGGTGTCTCGAAAAAAAATTCGCTCGGCCGTAAACATGGTTTTGAGTGCGATACACAGGGCACACTCTTCTTTGATGTGGCACGAATTATCGCAGCCAAACGGCCGGTCGCCTTCGTACTTGAGAACGTAAAAAATCTAAAGAGCCACGACAAAGGAAATACCTTCCGCGTGATCATGAAGGCGCTAGACGAGCTCGGCTACTGGGTTGCGGATGCTGAGAGCACTGGTGCGGAAGACTACAAGATCATCGACGGTAAGCACTTCGTCCCGCAGCATCGAGAGCGTATCGTTCTCGTCGGATTCCGTAAGGACCTCAATGTTCATAATGGGTTCACGCTGAAGGACGTAGCTAAGCTCTACCCAAAGAAGAAGCCAACTTTGGGTGACATACTGGAAAAGCAGGTTGAGCCGAACTACATACTCACGCCGAAACTTTGGCAATACCTGTTCAACTACTCGATCAAGCATAAGGCCAAAGGGAACGGCTTCGGCTATGGGCTCGTGAAGGCACATGAGGTCACACGAACTCTGTCCGCCCGCTACTACAAAGATGGCTCTGAAATTCTGATCGATCGCGGCTTCAACCCTGAACTCGATTTTGAACACAAGAAGAACATTGAGAATCGCCCTCGAAGACTAACTCCTCGTGAATGTGCGCGTCTCATGGGCTACGATGCGCCTGGCGAGTATGGATTCCGCATACCTGTTTCGGACACGCAATCCTATAAGCAGTTCGGTAACTCCGTCGTGGTACCTGTATTCGCTGCCGTCGCAAAGCTCATGAAAGATCGCATCGTCGAAGCAAAACAACGCGCTGCACAACAGCCTCGTGATCGCAACAGGCTAGCAGCGTAAGCAATGAGTGACGTTCACAGCCCGGAGAGCCGCAGTAAGAATATGCGTGCGATCCGGAGCAAGAACACTCACCCCGAACTCACTCTTCGAAAACTCCTCTTCGCACGCGGCTTCCGTTTCCGTCTTCACGTGAAATCGCTCGCCGGCCACCCAGACATCGTCTTACCGAAGTATCGCGTGGCCATCTTTGTTCATGGCTGCTTCTGGCATGGGCACGGCTGCTATTTATTCAAGCTTCCCGTCGCACGGCGAGAGTTCTGGCAAAACAAAATTTCCCAAAACCGGCAGCGCGACCTTCGGGATACGGAGGCGTTGCAGCAATCAGGTTGGCGGGTCCTGACAGTCTGGGAATGCGCCCTAAAGGGCAGGCTAAGGTGGGAGCCCAACGAGCTGGCAGATCGCATTGCGAATTGGATTTTCTGTAACGTAGAACGGGATCAGCAGAGCGAAGTCCAGCATCGATAACCAAGCATAGGCTAGTACCATCCTAGTAAATTATACGTAAGTGATTGATTTTAATCATATTAAAATATTTGTCGATTCTAATTGAAATTATTTTTCAGAAAAATTCTCACGCTCATCATTTCCTTGTGCTAATCTAGTGCCTTGCACAGGAGAAAAAATGAGCTCACCGTCCACTGGCCTACCTTCAGAATTTGAGCATCACATCCATTCGGTACTCGAACTGAAGACTTTGCTATCTTCAATTGGAGCGGATCTGGCACTTTTGAAAGTGCTGCCGAAAAATGCAAACGATAAAAACCAAATCTATATCGCTTCAGATTTCGGCGTGATCTTCGACTTGTTTCGCTTGACGCTGTCCGAACGTGGTGAGAGCACTAGCCTGACGAAAGATCACTCGCTGCCGGGCAAACGCATCTCGGAAGCGGTATTCGATGATTTTGCTTGGCTGCGGAGAGATGGCGCGGAAGTGAAGGCGCGACGCTTGAAGGCGATCATCTACACCCAATACCCAGAGGCTCGCCTGTCCGGCCTTCAGACAATCGAAGGCACCATACCCGCTTCACTGTCGGTCAACTTTACCAAGTCGAACCCAGATGCAAAGCGACTGCTGGTGCTGGCACGACTGCCTCGCGGAAAATGCATCGGTTTCGTGTGCCTGGATATGTCCGCGGACTTTGAAGTTCAACTTAAAGCCCTGCCTGGTTTTGAGCGGGCCCCAGCATGCAAGCGCCTAAGCGTCGAACAAAACCGCAGCGATGAATTGGAGAGGCGCCTTGCTTCCATCGTCGACCAACCAATTCGCGGCTGCCGGTTGGATGCCTTCGGTCAAACGCTCCCGTTCTCCGGAACTCAGGTCTGTGGTTACACATTGGAGCACGCGCTGGGTATTGTCCCCAACTCTAACAAGGACGGAGACCTATTTGGTATTGAGCTAAAGACGCATACTAATCCTAAAGTAACCTTGTTCACGCCGGAGCCTGACGGAGGAGCTTACACCCAGGACTTCGCCGCATTTATGACGACTTACGGCTACAAGGACACCGATGGAGATTACCGGTTGACTGGACTTCACCGCGCAGATGCAGTGTGCTCAAAATCGGGCCTCACCCTGCGCGTTCGGGAAAAACGACTCGATGCTGACGGAGTGGTGCGCTCGTATCCGTATAACCCAGATACACCGCTAACGCCAAAACTCGACAGCGTCGATGTCGCCCTGATCGGGCCGGCAGGAGAGGTAGCGGCCTCCTGGAGCTTAGAGCGTTTGATGAACTGCTGGGGTGCAAAACATAACGAGGTTGTGTACATCCCCGCAATCAAGGACAAGAACCCAAATACCGTTGAGCACGACCAAGGCTTCGAGCATCTGATTACGTTCGGCGCAAAGGTCATGTGGTGCAGAGATACTACTGCAGAGAACCTGCTCAAGGCGATCAAGGCTGGCGTCATCTACCTCGATCCGGCACCGAAACTGCATGCCTCCGATCCAGCAAAAAATAAGCGACGCGCACAGTGGCGCGTGAACGATATCACCAAAGCAGCAGAAGTGTTGTATGCCCGCGTTGAGTTTCGACAGATCACACCAAACGGGGCCGTGATCAAATCAGCAGTGCGGCCACCGCTTGCAAACTCAGCCCTGCCCCAAGGCTTATTGTTCCCCAATTAATCACGGCGCGGCATCAATTCCAATTAAACCTGGCGTAGAAAACTCAAGGAAAATCATGAAACCTGATCACCTGAATTCATCTGCAGAATGGGATGCCCCATTCTTTAAAGTTCTCGCAAAAAACGATACCGGAGCGGGCAAAGGTCACCAAGCCGGTGTCCTGATCCCGAAGGCACTTCGGCCGTATTTTCCTGTACTTAATGGAAGTACGTCTTCATCAAATCCAACAATTGATCAACGGGTCAAAGCTGCACTGTACGATGGGGAACGGTTTCTAAGCGTCGTGGACACTCGCTACCAATACCAGTCATGGCACGACACCCGCTCGCATGAAGCTCGCCTTACCGATCAGCTGGGCCCGATCCATAAGATTGCTCAAGCTGGCGATGTACTTGTTATGCAGAAGAGCAATCGCGATCCCGACCACTTCAAACTAACGCTCGTGAAAAAGACCAGTACCGGCTTCCATACATTGCGGCCAATCATTGGTCGGCGTCGCTGGGGACCGCTCAACATCGAAAGGTAGGTGTACGCCCTCCTACCCGATTGAATCAATCCTCTGCGTATAGAGCCAAGCTTGGAACCGTTCCGACGAGGGCTTCCGCGGTAGCATAAAAAACCTTTCCCAATGCGCGTAAACATGGAGAGATTTCGACAACCGCACCAGTCTTATATGCCCCAGCCGATGCGCAATCAACTCGACCGGCGAAGGCTTCCATCTTGGTCTGGTGTTCGTGCAAATACAATTCGGACATCGAGCCGCCCTCTTGCACGTAGACGTATGATGGTGTTGATTTTTCTTTCAATAGTGCGGCACATTCTTGATCGACGGTGATACGTACTTCCCCACCTGGCAAGCACTCGTATTGGATCGCCCGTTTCGACGTCATGACGTAGAGAGCGACTGCGATCGCGTCATCTTGGTTTAAAAATATCTTTGATACAGGGGTCTTGGTCATCGGTTGTTCCTCATATGAACCGCGAAAGCTGCCCCGCATTAGCTACTTTCCTACCTTGCAGGGCAAAATCAGTTAGACCGCCGTTTAACTAGAAAAATCTTTTGCTTCGCAAAAAAAGACTTAACAAGCGGCTGAAATACCGTCGCTCTTCATCACCGACGCTTACCCGACGCATGGTTCACTTCTGCAGAAAATCAGATTGACGAGATGAGCTTTGCGCCGCAGGCGGCCTTGTCGCCGTTGTAAGCAACGGCTCGCCCCTCATGGTGACGCTCGCTGCCTGCGGTTTGAATGGGGAAAGTTCCCTTGCACTGCGGGCATACAGTCAAATCGCCTTCCACCGCTACGGCTTTCCCCAATACCTTGAAAGTTGGCTGAGCAGAGGTGACCGTACCTCCGTGCGAAGTCTTGTCGCCCAATCGAATTACGCCGCGTCCCTCACTGTTCTTCATAGCAAAGGTCCTTCAACCAATGTAAGGCGCATCGGAACCGCGAAACAAACGTCGATACCGCCAGTGCCCGGTCGGCTCCACAAGTTTCTTGCGGAAGCCGGCAAGCGAGTCATGAACAAAGCCGTCAAAGAATGCTGCCAGCGTGGGGGAGATTCTGGATTGCGCAGCAACACGAGCGCGCAGGTCCATGGCCTCTGGCTCTAAGGCAGGTAAAGCGACTTGGGTGCCATCACGGTCATAAGGCCTCTTCTTCCATTTAGCTGTTTTGGAATAATTGAACATCTGCATTTGCTCGTCGAGCCAGCAAAACTGCTGGTTGCCAGCCAATAAGTAGCTTCGGTCCTCTGGATTGGCTCTCATAGCCTGTCCTGTTTTTTCGTAAACCGACCTCGTCTGCCAACGCCATACGAGATAAGGGAGCATCCAATCGCCCAATGATCTCGGCACCTCGGTTGAGATGTCGATGAATTGGTTGAATGCAACTGACAGCTCATCGTGCACCGCGAAGGTAGCTTTGCCATTGGTTCCTGGCCGATCCTTTGACAATGGAACGTTGGCCGCAACAGCACAGTCATACATATGATTCAACGGAATCTGCGAAAGTTTAAGTGAGTCCGCGATAGACACTCCCAGTTCACCAGGCCTATAGCCGCCGCCAACATCGCTATGAGAACCTGGATAAACATACTCGACGCAATTGGGGGGAAGATCGTGATTAAACAGGACTGTGTCCAGCGGAAAATTTTTTCGTAATTCGTGGATTGCAATCAAATGAACGCAGTTTTCGACCGTTGGCAGAATCCGTAAAACGTCGGGTGTCGCCCAGTTGGAATGTCCACCTGTGGTACGTAGCTGGTCATTCTTGATCCCTTCCCATACACCCACTGATGCAACAGTATCCATCAAACCTAGAAAACGAAATCGAAGAGGAATTCCCGCTAGCCCCGAACTATTCAGAAGATCACTTAGCCAGTGACAAAACACCCTCGCTTCAGTTGCTCCGCGAGAGAAGCCGAATATATCGAGAAGACATTCGCAAACCTTGGGAGTCCGCTGAGTCCGCATTGTTTTTTCGATACTATTTATACATGCGATTAAGTACCGTCCGCTTCGACTTCTTCCGTCACCATCGACCAAGCTAGCAACTAATCCAACTTTCTCAAGTAGCTTCTTGTCAGCCTTTGAAGGACTAGAATTGCATAACGCCTTACGTAGTTCTTTGCTGAACAGTTCGGCATGAAAAAGACTTTTGTGAATTGCGTCAAAAACGCGCAAAAGAGCAAATACAATACGTGAGTCACCGCCGCTAGCGAACGCACCGCCCGTAGTAGTTTCTGTGTCTTCCCCTATCAATGGAAAGGGCGTACCTAGGCCCGGAATATATACTGCATAATTACCTTCTTCATAATTATTTGGATACGCATCGTACAGTCGCGCCACATTGGAGTGCGCTTGCTTTCCCTTATCAAGTTCAAGATTGTTACCCGTTCCATCAAAGAAAATTCCTATCTGCATCGTCATCTCACAAGCAGAAGCGTCGACATATCGAACAGGTTTTGAAGACTTGATGCTTTGAACGGGAGCAGTTCGAGTGACGCCGAATTTATCCGTTGCCTCGTTCATTGCCATTTGTTTCTCCTCCGGTCAGCCTCATCTAGCTCCGCTTGAGTAAACATTTCCTTGATGGGCCAACCGGCGGTTGCCTTTGGGTCGCCCTCGGCCGGACCACGCCGTACAGGATGTGCTGTACTCAAAGTCGAATACATTGTGGACACGACACGAACCCTACCTCTCGGAAAAAAGTGAACGTACAGCTCACCGACGGTTTCGTACTTTTCCACTGGAACTTTTGCGATATACATACCCCTAGTCGTAACGCTTTCAAAGTTTCCAGCCTCTATTTCTTCGCGATTTTCGTGCGACCAATCTGTTACCTCCCACCTAACTTCGACGACAAGACCTGGACGCCACTGCCTGGGGAGCACTACGCAGCAAACCGATCCTCCTCCCCCGCCCTCCCGTCCAACGTTAGTACCACCGTATTTATTCACATAAAATTCTGAGATGTTGAAGTCATGACCGAGATGCTGAACTCCGACAATATCGGTAGGAACAAACTCATCTTCGCGAGAGGAGCGATACTCAGAGTATCCAACGTAGAGCGTGACGCCAGTGACCAGAACCAGCAGGGTGCGAAATACGTACTTTTTCATCTCCCAACCTCCCCTTAAATGAAGACTAGCCATACGGCACAAGTCCAGGCGCGCCGCAAGACGAGATCAGGTTGCTCAAACCCATTCTGATCACCTATTTTGACGAGAGAAGTCAGCACCACAAGCCGCCTTATCACCGTCGTAAGCAACATCTCAGCCCTCGTAGTGCCGCTCGCTATTTGTGAGGAGAGCGGTTTTGAACGGGAGCAGTTCGAGTGAGGCCGAATTTATCCGTTGCCTCAGTCATTGCCATTTGTTTCTCCTCCGGTCAGCTTCATCTAACTCCGCTTGAGTAAACATTTCCTTGATGGGCCAACCGGCAGCTGCCTTTGGGTCACCATCGACCAGGCCATACCGTACTGGATGTGCTGTACTCAAAACCGAATACATTGTGGACACGACACGAACCCTGCCTTTCGGAAAAAAATGAACATACACATCACCTGATCTTTCGTTTTCATATTTCTCCAACGGCACTCTCGCGATATACATCCCCCTCGTCGTGACGCTCTCAAATTTCCCAGCTTCAACTTCTTTGCGGTTTTCTGGTGGCCAGCCATCTACCTTCCATCTGACTTCGACGATAAGACCTGGGCGCCATTTAGAGGGAATTACGATGCAACAAACTTCTCCTCCTCCGCCCCCTTCCCGTCCAACGCCAGTTCCACCGTATTTATTTACATAAAATTCTGATATGAGGTGATCAGGACCGAGATGCTGAACTCCAACAACAACGGCCGGAACAACCTCTTCTTCGGGAAAAAAGGAACGATACGCGGCGTATCCAATGCAGAGCGTTACGCTAATGGCTAGAACAAGCAGGGAGCGAAATACATACTTTTTTTTCATCTCAGCCGCCTCTTAGATGAAGACCGGCCATACGATGCAAGTCCTTGCGCCGCAAGACGGGATCAGGTTGCTCAAGCACCTTCGTCAAACTGGGTTGAAGCAACAGTCTTCCATCGGAATCAAATACGTCACGAGTAAATAACAAAAGTTCCGTATCCTCCGTGTGTCCCGCAGAAAGCCATATCTGGAGTGCCTGCTCAGCGTATTCGTACGATTTCAAAGTTGAGTAATCGTAGGACTGGTCTGGTCGCATCTTGCGCAAATTAGCAAGCAACTGATCCACGCTCATGGCGCTTTTCAAGGATGCAATTTGATCGTCATTCAGCAATAGGGGAGCTGTCAGTGACGCATCCGATTTCAGGATCGGGAGCGATTTCAGTTTCCCATCGCGTCCGTGAATTTTCCAACACTCAAACGGCGCCACGATTGACGACCATTGGTCAGCAGTCAGGCATACGGATAGTGCTGCCAGCACTGCACAGTCTGCAAATCGCAACGTCAGCTCCATATTGTCTTCAGTCTTGACGTATATGAACTGGCGAAGATGCTCCTGAAGCTTGATCAAAGTGAGCTCCGTCTCGATGAACGAGATCCCCAACTGCGGGCGCAGAGCATTGACCAACGTCATCACAGCATCAAGGCGATTACAAATGTAGGCCCGTTCGATATCAATCAAAATTGGGCTGACTGGTATCCCGTCCCGCTCGTATAACGTGGCGAGCCAGCTTAGTTTGCGAGACTTCCTTGTCCACGGCTTATCCTTGGGGTAACCGATCAAGGTCGTATCGATGAGAATATATGTTGAGGCCATAGCTAAGTTCCGGATTTGGCAAATGGGCTGTGGGCGTCGGCTGCGATCAATAGACACGGCACACATATCTTGTGGGGCACCTTATCGCCCAGGAATGAGATGCTTCGGTTTTGCCCAGGAAAAGTTTGATGGTCGGCTGCATACATCTCATGTTTTCCGGATGTGTAGCCCTTGATTCCAGCCGCGCTTAACTCCAGCTCCGTGCCGCCACCATTGAGTCGCACGCCCTTCTTTGCCTTGATGGTGATCCAATCAGTGTTGCTGATAATCTCCACCACTTTCTTGGCCAGCACCTGTAACTGGTCGTCTTGAGCCTGTAGGGCAACCTTGCCACTTGCCGCTGTCACCTTGATATCACCTTCGTTTGCAAAAAAGCTCATGGCCTGCACCGAGCGCATTGATGTCGTCTCACCGGATGCCAGAGATATTGCGGAAGCGCTGACGATATCGACAGTAGTGGCGGCGCCTATTGCGACGTTTTTATTGCTGGTGCAGATCAGGCCCGCCGGGCCGCTAAGTGCAACTATAGGTGCACCGCCATCGTCAAGATTCTTCAGCTTCTCAATCAGGTTTGACAAGTCTTTGCTTTGCGCTTGGTCGCCGGCGTGCTGCTCTGCCTGTTCACTTAACTGGGAGACCAGCTTTTGCAAGCCTTCTGCAATGCTAAGGAGTTCGGATCGTTCAAGGTGCTTTCCTGTCGCCGCATCGCCAGACTCAGCGGTGATGAGAACGCCCTGCATGCCACGCACCGCCACGTTCATATCGCTGCGCAGTTCAGCACCGGATCCGCGTTGATCGGCTTGTCCAGAGGCCCGTGGCTGGGATAGCCAGCCAAGATTCAACTGACTTGCGCCGTGATCGCTCGCCAGCTGTGTACTAATCTGGCCGTTCGTATCGTCAAATCGCAGCTGATTGGCGCCAGCACCTTTCACTTCACGGCTTCGTATGCCAGAAAGGTAGCGGTTGCCTGGTAGATCTCCCCTGTTGCTCAACGCAACTGGCCGCGCTTGCTGGTTGTACAGTTGGCCAACAATAACTGGCTTGTCCGGATCACCGCCGAGGAAGTTGACCAGTACCTCCGTGCCGATGCGTGGTAGTCCAATGGTGCCGCATTGTTGCAGGCTGCCGGGGCCGTCGCCAGCCCAGTTCGAGGCGACTCGTACCCACGCGGAATCAGTCTGTGTATCGGAGGCGCCGGCGTTCGCAGCCTGCTCGTGATCGACCTCCCGCGTGCCAGGGAAGCGGATTTTTACGCGGCCCATCTGGTCGCAGTGGACTTCCTCCCCTTCCGGTCCAACGACGATCGCGCTTTGCATTAGCGCCTGCGGCAGATCCGTGCGCGGATCGTAGGCCGGCACAATGATCACCCCACGCCGCACGGCCGTGAACTGAATATGCATGCGCAGCGGTCCCGATGCCACCTTGTCCGCCACATCCCTCTGCATCTGCAACTCCTGCGCGCCCTGCATCCAGCGGCTGCGGGCGAACAGGCGTTCCACTCGCGTCGCCAAGGCCTTGGGCAGGTTGTTCTGCGCATTCACCTGCAAGGCCGTGACGACAAAATCCCGTTCCTCGGCCGGATGTTCATCCACCTCGGGATGTTCGGCCAGCGTGAAGTACTCCCCCGCGCACAGATCGCGCACGCTGCCTTCGCCGTGGAAGCATTTCGTTTCATAATCGTGCCGCTGCATCCGCAGCCTGCCCAGGCGACACAAGTCCTCGTTGTCATCCCCCGCATGCGGCGCCAGGATTTGATAGTCGTCCAGGCTCGCGGCCAGCTCGTTGCCGCTCACGCCCTGATTCACGCCGCTGTTGGCGTCCATCATCATGAAGTCGCGGCCTTGCGAGTTGCGATAGTCCCAGCTATGCCGCGTCACCGTTCCCGGTTGCAGGCTGCGCACCGCACTCCAGGAGGTGATCGTGTCGCGCTGCTCGGTCGCCGCGTCGCGGTGATAGCGGATGGTGCCGGCGGCGTTCTGGCGCAGGCTGTCGGCGTTGTTGAACAGCACCAGCGTATGCACCGGATACTCGCCCCCCTCCGCGCGCACGAACCAGCCTATGCCGCGCCGCTTCAGCAGGCGCCGGATGAAGGCCGCGTCCGATTCGTTGTGCTGCATGGTGAACTCGCGCTGCGGATATTCGCGCTGGTGGAAGCATTCGTCCACCTCGTGCTTGAAGCAGGTGCCGAGGATGGGACTCTTGTGCCGCCATTCGTTCAAGATGCGCTGGACGATCTCCACCTCGTTCATGTTGCGGAACACGCGCGTGTTGGTGCGCTTTTCCAGTATCGACAGCGCATCGCGCAGCACCAGCTGGTAGCTGGCCAGGCCGCCGTCGCTGTCGCCCGAGCTGGCCTCAGTAACGATGCCGCAGACGCTGCGCAAGTCTCCCGTGTCGGTGACGAATTCCAGCGCGGCCGGCACGGCGATCATTTGCTTCAACGGCAGATACGCGTCGGACGATACACACAGCACGCGATACTCGATGCCGCCGCACAAGGTCTCCGAGCCGAACACCCGCTGCGGCAGCAACATGTCGTCGTTGACGCCTCCCGGCAGATCCAGCCGCAGGCGCAGCGGCCGGTTGCTGGCCACCAGTTCCTTGGCCAGGCCCATGAAGCTGAAGAAATCATTATCGCTTTCCACATTCGCTCCTCAGGTATGCAGCAGGTACATCAGCTCTTCGCGGTTCTGGCTTGGCGACTCGCCAACCAGGCAGGTGTTGACGCCCAGCCTGCATCCGCCATCCAGACTCGGCGCGCACACATCCTCCGCCCGCTGGATCAGATGCACTTCATACGTCATGCCCACCCCACAGTGCAGGCACAGCATCGCTTCCAGCCGCGGCGCGGCGCTATGGCCGGGCAGGAAATCTTCATAGACCGCGCTATCCAGCGGACCGATACGCAGCCGCACGCGCGCATCGCAACCGTAGATGCGCTCGCCCAGCATCACGCCCGCGCCCAGGTCGACATGGGCCTTGCCCAGCTGCGCCTGATGCGCCGCAGGCAGCGCTTGCCACTGCCCCACCAGCTGCTCCACGACAAAGCGCACGTTGAAATACTCCGAGTAGATCCCCGCCATCAGCGGTGCCGACACGCTGCGGCTCCGAATCTGCATCGCGTAGCGCGCCAAAGTCTCGCGATCGACCGATCCATCGGGTGCCGTACCGGACAGTGCAAGCAGCATCGCGAGAAAACCGTCGTCGCCATCCGGCGCCGTCATGCATTCCGGCCGGTGCTTGGCCCACGCCTGGTAAAACATGCACAACGACCGGTGCGACAGCATGTCCAGGAAAGCGCGCGGACCGCCGTCGTTGCTGGTCCTTTCGTGACGGTTGATGCGCTCCGAGTAGTGCAGCGGCAGCGCGCCGTGGCTGCCCAGCAGGCCCATGAAGGCGGGCGTCAGGCGGATCAGGTCGTCGCCGTCGTCGCTGACGTTCTCGATCTGGTTCGGCGGGAACGCCAGCGACAGCCGGTTGCGATAGCGCAGCCGGCGCGGCGGTTGCGCCTGCTCGACCAGGCGCACCGCCTGGAAGAACTCGAAGCCCTGCGGCTCCGCCAGCAGTTCGTCGATCAAGCCAGCGTCAGTGCGCCGTTGCGGGGCAGGCATCGCAGCAACTCCTTTCCGCTCACGTGGGACAGCACGACCAGTTGCGTGAAGCTATTCAAATGCACGTGCAGGCCGAACAGATGATCGAGCACCTGCGCAAAGGCGTGCACGCCGGTGCCGGCATACGCCTCCTCGTCCAGCGACACCCGCACTTCCACGCCGCGCAGATAGGCGGTGCCGCGCGCCTGCCGCACCCACGCGGTGGCCGGCTGCTGCGACAGCGCCATGACGCCGTCGATCTGCCGCTGCGAGACGGCGCTGTCCTGCTGGGCGTACAGGCGCAGCATCGCGGTCAGCGCCGGCAATCCTTCCTGCGTCAGCGAGCGGTGATTCAGGGCCAGTTGCGTGATGAGTCCCCATTGATTGCTACCGCTTGCCTGCCGGTAGGACAGCGTCGGCCGCCGCAACAGGCGGATCGGGAAGCTGCCGGCGGCCGCCTCGGTGCTGAGGTCCCCGCGCGCGCGGCCGTATTGCAAGCCATGCGGCAGATTGCGATTGGTGCAGGTGACGCGCACCGATGCCGTGCCCTCGTCCAACTTCAGCGGCGAGAAATCGCGGTCCACCAGCGCGAGCGTATATTCGTGACCGGCGGCGGCATCGGCCAGTTCCTCGTCGCGATGGGCGAGCCAGTAGTGGCCTTTGCGGCTGTCCTCCTCGCCGTGGCGCAGCGAATAGTAGGGAAAGAACTCGGTGAGCGAACTGCCTTGCGGCGTCTTGCGCAGCAGCTGCACCGTATCGATGCTGTAAATTTCGCAGGCGCTGCCTGGCATCTCGTCCGGCATCAGCGGATAACTGCTGCGACGATGGTCGATGCGGATCGGCGTGGCCGGCTGGGTGAACAGGTTGATCACGGGCGTGCAGCCCAGCACCAGATGGTCTTCCGACAGCGTGCGCAGGATGCGCGCGGCCGGCGCGTCGGGCCGCACTTCGGCCAGGGCGATGCGCAACGTCAGCCGCGAGCAATCGGCCGGGCTGGCGGCCACCAGTGCGGCCAGGTCGATATCGAAGAAGTCGAATTTTTCCGGAAAGGCAAAGTATTCGCTCAACAGCCGGTAGGCGCTGTGCTCCGAGGGCGCGGCTGGCAGCAAGGCGTCCTCGGTGGCGAAACCGGCCGGCGCGACCGGCAGGCGGTCCAGCATGCGCCACTGGCCGTCCGTCTCCACGCAGGCGCAGGCTGCGCGCATGAAGAGCATGTCGCGCAGTGTGGCCCGTAGCGATGCCTCGCCGTCGATGAAGACGCGCAAGGTGGACAGGTCCAACGTCGCCAATCCGCGCGCGGCGGCCGTGCTGTCGATGGTAATGCAGATCGCGGAGCCGGCCTCGCCCGGCAGCGGCAGGGTCGACGGCGCCTGGATGTACGGTTCGAACCAGGCGGCGCTGATGGTCAGCGGCGCCACCGTCACGTCGTAGACGGTGCGGAAGCGGCAAGCGACGGCGCTGCGTCCCAGCGACTTCATTTCCGTGCCGCGCGGCAGCGTGGTGACGCTGCTAATTTCGTTGACCTTGGCGCCGCTGTAGTCGATGCGGGCGATGGAGCAGGAAGGAATCGGCCGCAGGTAGTGCGGATACAGCATGCCCAGCAGCGCTTCGGTGAAGTTGGAATAACCGTCGTCGAGGAGCTTGGCGACACGGGCGTTGAGAAACGCCGTAGCCTGGATCAGCCGTTCGACATGCGGATCGGCGCAAGTCTCGCCGCTCATTTGCAAACTGCCTGCCAGCTTGGGGTAGCGACTTGCAAACTCGGCGCCGGTACGCCGCAGCATGCTCAATTCGCGTTCGAAGTAAGGCAGCAGTTTTTCCATCGTGGCATCCGTCGCAAGATGGGCGGCCCACAAAAATTTATGGACCGCTCAGGTTGCCGATCATGTCACGACAGCAGACTCACCTATTTGATCTTCAGCAACGCAGACTTACTTCGTCACCCGCTCCCATCCAGCGCGCACTGCTTCCTTGAACTTCTCCCAACTCGACAACGCATGCTTGCTTTCCCAATCGCTGCGCAGCTCAGGTTCGACGTGCTCCCACGGCTTGTCCTGGTAACCGGGATTACCCGCCATCGACTGGCCGTAGCGGTACGCCGGATCAAACTCCTGATAGGTGTTGCCGCCGTAGGACATGGTCTTCTCCCAATGCGTGCGGAAGTACACGGCATCGTCGTCGGTTTCGTCGCCGCGCAGGATGTTCAGGCTGTCCTGGTTGGGCCCTGCCGAGTCGCGCGGATAGATGCGCATGCCGCTGCGCTGCACCGTGCTCTGCTCCGAGATCGGCACGTTCACGCCGGTCAGCGACGGCGACACCGTTTCGCCGCGCTGCATCGAACCCGGCGTCAGCAAGCCTTGTTCGGAGCGCGCAAAGTCCACCGCCTCCTCGCGCTGGCGGATGCCGTGCTGCTCCGGCGCGCTTTGCTGCGCGCCCAAGCCGCTCTGCTTGGCGCCGGCCCCGCTGCGCAGCACCTCGCCGCCGGTCCAGCCGCTGGCGCGCCACATGGTCTCCTGTTCGTCGATGTCGATCGGATTGAAATCTTCCACGATGTCGGCCGCTCGGTCGGCCGCTTCGACGCCGACAGTCTGGATGGTCAGCACCACGTGGCCGCGATTCAACGCTTCCGCGTAGATGTGGCGGTCCGCATGCTCGCGCCCCAGCAAGCCGCTGAACATTTGCTTGATGCTGTCGAGGATGGATTCGTTGTCGTTGATGCGCGGCGTGCCGGCCACGCTGCCGGAATCGCTCACGGTGATGCTCTCGGCGGCATAGCCGCTGTGGATCAATTCGTCCTTGGCTAGGTTAGCCTCGGCACGGGTTTCAAATACAGCTGCCAGTGTGTGTGTCATGGTGGGCTCCTGGGTTGAGACGCTATAGATCTGTCACCATTCCAGTCTACGTCCGATGCGGCAGGGGTAGCGCCCGTTTGCCAGCAGGAAATCTCTGCGCACGAACACCGGCGATGTCCGTGCGCTCCCGCTGCTTAAGATCAGCCTTTATTTTCGATAGCCTGGGTCAACTCCCCAGCCTTCATCGCGCTCATCAGCCCCATCAGCGTGCTGAAGGCGTTGCTGTCGCCGCCGCCCATCTGCACTTGCGGCACCAGCGGCACCTTGGCCGTTTCAAACGCTTCGGCCAGGCGCAGCATCACGGTCTGCATCAGCTGCTTGTCCGCGCCCTCGCCCTGCATCGCCTCGGACTTGGCCTGGATGGCCGCAGCCTCCGCCTCGCCCACCGAGCGGATCGCCGATGCGCGGCCCGCGCCTTCCATCTCCTGGCGGAACTTGTCGGCCTGCGCCAGCGCTTCGATTTCCTGGCGGCGTTTCTCGGCGGCCTTGACGTTGGCCGAACCCTGGTTCTCCTTGATCGAAATATCCACCAGCGAGCCGGTCAGCTCCTTCTGCTTGGCGGCGCGCTGTTCGGCTTCGTTCAGCTCACGCTGCTTGTCGGCCGCGATCTGCTTCTGCGCAAACGTCTCGACCTGCTCGCGGGCGATCTGGCGGTCGCGCAGCTGGGCCATGATGTCCTCGATCTTGTTATCGCCAGGCTGCGGTTTCGGCGTGCCGATCAGCACTTCCTGGAATTCCAGCGAATAGGCCTGGAAGCGCTGCTTCATGTCGATCGACGCGTTGTTCTGCAACTCGCTGCGCGACTGGATCAGGTCGATGAAGGTCTTGGTCTGCGATACGTTTTTAAAGTACGACGACACCATCGGATCGAGCGTCTGCTCGACCAGCTGCGCCACGTTGCCGAAGCGCTGCACCACCATCGGCGCCTTGCGGTAGTCGATGTGCACCACCACCGACAGCGGCAGCTGCGGCTCGAACGCGTCCTTGGTGATCAAGGTGATCTCGCGCAGGTTCTTGTCGAAGTTGGAGCCGCTTTCGCCGGACTTCCACATCAGCACGAAGTTGGTGGTCGGTACCAGCTCGATCTTGCCGGCGTAGGTGTTGAAGGCGTACTTGCCCGGCATCAGCGCATCGCGCCACACGCCGCGGCAGCCGGTCTCCACCAGCTCGCCGTGCGAATACTCGGTGCCCGACAAGTCCGTGCCCACCCGGCCCGTGTACGACACCACCACGCCGACAAAGCCGACCGGGATGATGGTCTTCTTGATGAACTCCACCGTCGCAAACAGGCGGTTGATGAAGTAGGTGCCCTCCACCAGCACCCGCTCCTGGCGGCCGCGACGGCCACCGGCGGCGAGGAATTTCTCCGGCTCCTGGAAGGCGTTGTGGGTGTCGCCGACATCGGGCGCCAGCAGCTCGTCCTTCAGCAGGCCGGGACCGTCCTGCACCGTCACCACGGCCAGCTGGTCGGAGTCATGCGAACCGGTCACTTCCTTGATCACCACAGGCTTGAAGCCGCCGCGCTCGTCGAGCACGCCGCGCATCTGCTGGTAGTAGGCTTTTTCCAGCGCGTCGAGCGACATCGAGTAGGTCGTCTCTTCCGTCATCACGACGAACAGCGCGGGGTTGATGATATGTGTACCTTCGCGCAGCACCATGCGCTGCGGGCCTTTCTGGCCGCCGTCGCGCAGGAAGTCGCGGACGTTGCGGAAGTCGACGATGCGCGAGTTGTCGGCCAGCGTCTGGCCGGCAGGCAGGTCCAGGCCGTCGCGGGCGAAGACGTAGGCGATGGTGCCCTGCGTGACCGACACCATCGGATGGATGTGCACGCGATACTGGAACGGCGCGAAGAAATGGAAGCCACCGCGGCGCAAATCAGGCTGCAGGCCGGCCTCGCCATTCAACGCCAGCAGGCCGTTCTGCACAGACCCGGACGAGCTCCATAGTTTTTCAATGACCCCGACTCTATCGTTGGGGATGTACTTGATGATCCCGGAAAACTTGATCAGGGCTGCGATGATTAAAATCAGGACGACAACGGTCACTTCACTGCCAAGCAGGGTAAACATACAAACCTTTCGGTTGTGGAAAAAGCTGTGGATGCAGGTGTAGCGTGTGCGGTCTGACGCAGCTAGCGCGGCGGGCTGGCAATGGTCAGGCAGGCGTGTGGGGGAGTTGTTGCGGTCGCCGCGAGGGCACTAACGAGTGGGGTGAACACGATTTTTATTAGGACATTTCAGTGAGTTCGTGCAGCTCATTCTGGCACAAATCCCTTGAAGGTAAAGGCTGCCTGCCGCGATTAGAGCCGCAGCTCTAATCGCGGCGAAGCGCCTTAACCGGCCGGCGTGTAGCTGAAGCCGGCGCCGATGATCTTGGCGATGGTGGCCTGGTTTTCCACGCTCTCGCTAAAGGCCATCAGCACGTCGACGCGCGATACGCCCTCGTGCAAGCGGTCCATCCAGAAGCTGCTGCCGCCCGCATCCGGCGCGCGGTGCAGCACGTTGTTGTAAAGGTTGGTGATGAAGGCCTGGTCGGTCGGCGCCGCGCCGTACAGGGTCTTGAATTCCGGGCTGTCGATGAAGCCCTGGGCCACCGTCTTCAGACTGACGCCGTGGTCCAGCACATTGATCCAGTAGCCGACGCCGCCGCTGTCCGGCGCGCGGTTGAAGGCGGACTGATACAGCCGGTAGGCCTGGCCGCCGGCGCCGCCGAGATCCAGCGCCACCGCGTGATCCGAGAACATCAGGCGCTCGACGTTGGTCAGCGTGTCGGCATCCTTGCCGGCCCAGTAGTCCCTGACGCTGACGCTGCCGTCGGTGTTGCGGACGATGCTCAGCTGATACTGCTTTTGCGTGTAGTACGCGGTGTCGAGGCCGGCGCCGCCGTTCAGGATAGCGCCGGTGCCCGTGCCCAGCAGGTAGTCGTTGCCGTCGGTGCCCACCGCGACCGGCTTGGTCGTGGTGAAACTGTAGCTGGTCGCGCCCGCGTAGTGGTTGCCGGCCAGGTCGAGGATGCTGCCATCCGGCAGGTTCAGCGTGTAGGTCATGCCCGGCACCAGGTTCTGGTGCGGATTGATCACCAGCGCATGCCCGGACACCGACGCCAACGCCTCGCCGTTGCCGGTCACGACGACACCGGAGGCGTCGGTCAGCGTGATGCCGGTGCCCAGCATGATGGTCTCGTTGAAGTTCAGCACGATGCGTGGCGTCAGCGTCACGTCGGCCGCGCCCGCCGCCACCGTGCTCGACAGCAGCTGCGGCGCCGTCACGTCGCCGCTGGTCAAGGTTTCCTCGACCGTGTAGGTGCCGGTGCCGGTGACGAGGCTGCCGTTGTTGCCGCCGCGGATGTCCAGGTAATAATCGCCGGTGGCGGTGGCGATGTAGGACATGCGCAGTTCGCCGCCGCTGGCGGCGCTGCTGCCGGCATAGGCATACGAGCCGCCGAAGTTGTTCACCAGCGTCATGCCGGCAGTGTTGTTGCCGGTATCCAGGGTGCCGCCGCCGCTGGCCTTGCCGTGCAGGTCGAACACATAGGTCCGTCCCGCATCGAGGTGCACCTTGATCCAGTCATGGTCGTCCGCCACGCTGATGGTGCCGGTTACCGGTGCGCCGGGGCTCAGCGTGCCCAGGGTCGCCGTGGTGGCGGGGAAATCGTCGCGTCCAAGGTCGGTCGCGGTCAGCTTGTAGCCCCCCGCCTGGCCGCTGCTCGGCGAGGTCGCCACGGTCAGGTAATAGTCGTCCGACTGCTGCGGCTCGAACAGCTTGTAGATCTTGTTGCCGGTCGAGTACACGTAGCGCAGCGACACGTAGTTGCCGGAGCTGTTCTTCATCTCCAACGTTGCGTAATTGCTCCAGCTGGTGCCGCCGTCGGTCGGCGTCAGTTCCATCGCATAGGTCTGGCCGGCGATCAGGCGCACCTTGAAGACGTCGCTGTCGCTCGACAGCTCCAGCTTGCCGACCACGGCTGTGCCGGGCGTCATCGCACCGGCATGGGCCGCGTCGTTGCCGTAGTCATCCCTCTGGCCGTATTGCGCCGCCACCACGTAGGTGCCGGTCGACTGCGGCGCCGCCACTTCCAGGTAGTAAGTGCCCTTGACCGTCGGCGTGAACGGCAGCGTCGTGGCGGTGGCGTTGTAGGTGGTGTCGCCCTTTACCAGCACATTGCCGGAGGCGTCGAGCAGGTTGAACGCGGCACCGTTGTAGGGGCTGAGCGTGCCGGCGCCTTCCCGCTGGCCCTTGAGCGTGAACCAGTAGGTCGAACCGGCGTTGAGCGAGACCGCGAACCAGTCGCGGTCGCCGCCGCCGGCCTCCAGCTCGCCGCCCAGCGGGGTGCCCACCACCAGCTTGCCGGCGGTGGCGGTGGTGGCGCCGAAGTCGTCCACCGCCTGGCTCGCGGCGACGGTGTAGCCAGCGCCGCTGTAGCCGGACGCCTGCAGGTAAAAACTGCCGCCCTTGGTCGGCGTGTAGCTGAAAGCAGTGTCGTTGCCATTGCGCGCCGTCGCCACGGTGTTGCCATTGCCGTCCTGCAGCAACAAGGTCTGCGAGTAAGTGGGGATCGGCCCATCGGCAGCCATGCTGAAGGTGTAGGTCACGCCGGCGGCCAGCTCGGTCTTGAACAGGTCGATATCGTTGGGCGCCTGCACCTTGCCGCTCAGCGTAGTTCCCAGTTCCAGCGCGGTGGCGTCGGCACGGGTGCTGCCATAGTCGTCCGACTCGGAAACGCCCAGCTTGATCGTGTACGCCAGGGGGGCGGACAAGGTGTAGGAACTATCCGCGCGCACCGAGTAGGTGCCGCTCTTGTCCGCCTGGAAGCGGATCGCCGTCTCGTTGTTGGCCATCTGACTGCCGTAGGCGATGTACTGGCCACTGCTGTCAAACAGGTAGAAGCTGACGCCACGGCTATCGCCAGCCTGCGTATTCAAGGTGACCGTGTAGATCTGGCCCGCCACCACGCTGAAGGTGTAGGGGTCGGTGTCGCCGTTGAACTCCAGCGTCCCGCTCAGCTGGCCGCCCTCGGTCAGTTTTCCCGGCGCGGCGGCCGTAAAATCATCGCTCAGCAAGCGCATGGTTTGCGTGTAGTTGCCGAGGTAGGAGTTGCCGTTCACGGCCAGGTAATAGTCGCCGCCGGCCTCCGGCCTGAACGGATAGTCGTTGACCGAGCCGTAGTAGCGTCCGCTGCCGTCATAGATGGAGGTCCCGGCCTGTGGCGAGCCCGTTCCGGCGGTGAAGCTGATGATCTGGCCGGCATCGGCATGGAACTTGAACCAGTCGACGTCATTCGGCCGCTCGAACACGCCGGCAACGGTATCGCTGCTGAAGACCCCGGCGGTGCTGGCGTCGGCTGCGAAATCATCCGCCGCCGGCGGCGCCACCTTGATCGTATAGCTGCCGCCGACGTTGTATCCGGCGCCGGCCGACACGTAGTAGTAGCCGGTAGTGGTCGGGGTGAAATTCAATGCCGGCCCGAAGTTGCCGCTGCCGTAAGCGTAGCCCATCCACTGCCCGGTGGCGCCCATCAACGTGAGCGAGACGCCCGCCAGGCTGGCCAGCGTGCCCGCCCCCTGCGGCGCGCCGTCCAGTTGCAGCACATAGCTGGTGCCGGCCGTGAGCGACATGCGGAACCAGTCGTTGTCCGACGAGGTCTCAAATATACCGGTCGTTCCCTTGCCGACGACCAGGCGGCCGGTGGTGTTGATGTCGTTGCTGAAGTCGTCGCTCATGGGAACTGGAGATAGATTAATAGTTCTAACATTTTATCAATATTTCATGTCGGAAAAACTATTCAATTGTCACCCGCAGCCGCGCTGCGCGCAGCGTCTATAATTGATTTTCCCTGCCGAACCGGAAAGAGCCCATGCCGAAGCCCATGCCGTCCCTGCTAGCGCTGACCCTGGCGGCCCTGTCGCTGACGGCGGCGCATGCCGCGCCGGGCGAACTGGTGATGCTGGCGCCACTGGACCAGACCATGCCCATCGTCCGCTTCAGCAATGGCGCGCTGGACGGCGGCATCCTCAAGGACCTGGGCGACGCCCTGGCGCAGCGGCTGGGCCTGCGCGCGGTCTACCTCAGCGTCGACGTGCCCGGCGTCACCCCGGCGCTGACCAGCGGCCGCGCCGACGCCATGTGCTACGTGATGCCGGTCTGGATCGACGGCGACTACGACTGGAGCGCGCCGCTGCTGCCCGACACCGAATTGATTGTGGCGAGTGCCGACGCGCCCCGCCTGCGCTCACTGAACGACCTGCGGGACCGGCCGATCGGCACCGTGGCCGGCTACCGCTATCCGCGCCTCGAGAAGGTGCTGGGCCGGCGCTTCTTCCGCATCGACTCGGCCAACATGGACGTCAACGTGCAGCAGATGGTGGCCGGCAAAGTGCAATACACGCTGGCCGGCGAGAACACGCTGTTCTACCTGCAACGCATCCATCCCACACTGAAACTGCGGCCGGAGCTGGTGTTCGCCACCTTCAAGGCGCAGTGCGCGTTCTCGCGCAAATCGCAAGTCCCATTCACCGACGCCAACCGGGCCATCGACGCCATGCTCAAGGAGGGCGTCATCGACCAGATCCTGGCGCGCTACCGTTAGGAGGCCAATATGAACACCGACGCCTTGGTCGCCGCCCTGCAAGCCCACAACCAGGACCGCGACCCGCAACTGCTGCGCATGAAGTACCGCAAGATGGCGCAAAGCGCCTTCCTGTTCCTGCGCGGCGCCGACCACCTGTTCTACGACGCCCTGCCAGACCAGCCGCTGTTCCGCAACGCGCCGCTGGCCTGGGCCTGCGGCGATCTGCACGTGGAAAACTTCGGCAGCTACAAGGGCGACAACCGCCAGGTCTATTTTGATATAAACGATTTCGACGAAGGCGCGCTGGCGCCGGCCAGCTGGGACCTGGTGCGCCTGCTGGCCAGCATCCAGTGCGGCGCCGACGCGCTGCGGGTGTCGGCGCCGGAGGCAGAAGACCTCAGCGCCCAATGCCTGGACGCCTACCGCGCCGCGCTCGCCGACGGCAAGCCGCGCTGGGTGGAACGCGAAACCAGCGTGGGCCTGATCCAGGACCTGCTGGAGAACCTGAACAACCGCAAGCGCGCCGACTTCCTCGACAAGCGCACCACCCGCAAAGGCCAGCGCCGCCTGCTGAACCTCGACGGCGAGAAGGCCTTGCCGCTGCTGCCCGGCCAGCTCGAACTGCTGACGGAATTCATGCCGCGCTTCGCGCAAGCACAGGACAACCCCGGCTTCTACACCATGCTGGACGCGGCACGCCGCATCGCCGGCACCGGCAGCCTGGGATTGATGCGCTTTGTCGTGCTGGTCGAGGGCAAAGGTTCGCCGGACGGGAACTATCTGCTCGACATCAAGGAAAGCAAGCCATCGGCACTGGCGCCGCGCCTGGCCGCGTGGGAGATCAAACAACCGGCGTGGCCCAACCAGGCCAGCCGCGTGGTGGCGGTGCAGCAGCGCATGCAGGCGGTCGATCACGCCTTCCTGCATGCGATACCGCTGGACGGCAAGTCCTGCGTGCTGCGCGGCCTGCAACCGTCGGAAGACCGCGTGGCGCTGGATGCCTGGGGCAGGAAGCTCAGTCGCCTGCAGGAAGTGATCGCCACCATGGGCCGCAACCTGGCCTGGGACCAGTTGCGCGCGGCAGGCCGCTCCGGCGCCGCCGGTGTAGATGAACTGATCGCCCACGGCCGCGACGACGGCTGGCGCCAGCCCATGCTGGACGCGGCCACCGCGATGACCGAGCTGACACAATCTCAATGGCAGGCCAGCAAGGCATGGCTGGCTAGTGCCTGACTAGTGTTTGACCAAGATGCCCTGCGCCAGCCAATGCTGTAGATAGCCTGCCAGCGCCAGCATCGCTTCCTCGCCGGCCGCCGCGCACACTTCGCCGAAGGTCGCCCCTTCGGCGATGCGGTACAGGGCTTGCGCCTCCGCCGCCGCCAGCGAACGGAAATGCGGCTGCTCGCCCTGGCGCCACACCAGCCAGTGCGTCGCGCCGGCGGATTGCTCCACCTCCGGCGGCTCGGCATCGGCGGCCAGCGCCTGCCACAGGGCGATGGCGTTCCAGTGCATCTCCAGCAGATGCACCGACGTATGCAGGCCGAATTGCAGATCGCCCCATTCCTCGGGCGGTATCGCCGCCACATCGACGGCGGCCAGCGGCGCGACGTCCGGCGCATCGAAGGCCAGGCCCAGCGTCCATTCCAGTGCCGCCAGTTCGGCGATGAAGGGATAGTCCGGCAGCGCCGTCTCCGCATGCGCGGCCAGGCCGGCGCCGAACCAGCGCAGGTTGGCGTGTTGCGACGGATGCGCGGCGAGATAGCTGTTGGCCAGGTCGGCGAACATGTCGTCGCCGACGAAGGTCCAGGTCTTGTCGTAGGCTTCGCACAGCGCCTGCCGCAAGCGGCTGCGATAGGCGCGGTGGTAGATCGCCAGCCGCGATCCGGCACTCAGCCCATATTGTTCGCGCACGGCGGCGTGAATGGCGCCGGGCGCTTCGTCGGCCAGGATGTAGCGCTGGAAGTCCAGCTGCAAGCGTTCGAGCGGGTTCATGCCGCCTCCGCAAAGGCGCGCGCGCGCCGCAGCTCCGCCGACAGCTCGGACAGCGGCGGAATATTATCGTCGCGCTCTATCATCGTCGCCACCTTGCCGAAGCGGCGCAAGGCCTGCGCGTACAAAGCCCACACGGGATCGGCCACCGCCTGGTCGTGGGTGTCGATGATGCAGCCTTCCTGCACGCTGTGGCCGGCCAAATGAATCTGCTGCACGCGATGCGCGGGCAGCGCGTCCAGATAGGTAATCGGATTGAAACCGTGATTGACGCAGCTGACGTAGACGTTGTTCACGTCCAGCAGTATCAGGCTGTCGGACTCCTCGGCCACGGCGGCGACGAAGTCCCATTCCTGGAAAGTGTCCGACTCAAAGGACAGGTAGCTCGACACATTCTCCAGCAACAGCGGGCGTTCCAGGTAATCCTGCACGCGCCGCACATTGCGCACCACGGTGGCCACGGCCTCCTCGGTGTACGGCAGCGGGAACAGGTCGTGCATATTGGCGCCGTGGGTGCCGGTCCAGCACAGGTGGTCCGATACCCACAGCGGCTCGACGCGGCGCATCAGCGCTTTCAGCTCGCGCAGGTATTCGTCGGATGGACCTTGCGGCGTACCGATCGACATCGACACGCCATGCATCACCACCGGATAGTCGCGGCGGATGCGGTCCAGCATCGCCAGCGGTTTTCCGCCGGGGACCATGTAGTTCTCGGACAGGATCTCGAACCAGTCGATGCCCGATTCAGCGGGCGGCGTGGCGATAATGTCGTTGTAATGCGCGGGGCGCAGGCCAAGGCCGAAACCTGGCGAAGGTAATGTCGATGTCATGGTGTGAAGAGTGTGGGAAGCGCCGGCCCTTGCCGGCGCTGCATTGCTTATTACTTGTCCAGGTCGACGATCTTGCCCTTCTTGGCGAAGCAGGCGCCGGCCTTGGTGGCCAGGAAACCGTGGCCCTTGCAGGAGTTCTGGCCCTTGCAGGCGTTTTCCGCGGTGGCGCAATCGCTGGTGCCCTTGCAGCTGTTGATACCGGCGCAGTGCACGGTGTCGTCGGCGCTGATGGTGGTGGTGGCGGCGATGGCCGATGCCGACATGGCCATGGTTGCGACGGTTGCTGCCATTGCTGCGATGCGGGTGATGTGGTTCATGTGATTCTCCAAAAAAGGTAAGTTAGGTTGGTGCTGCATGTCTCTGTCGCAGCCACTTCCCGATTGCTTACACAAATTTGAAAAATATTTTGTATTTTGACGTGGATCAAAGTTTTTACTGCGCTGCATCAATAGACTTCTCTACGTTACTTAACGACGACAGAGAGAGTTGAAATGAACAAGTCCTTAACCGCAGCAGTATTGGCCACCCTGAGCCTGATGGCAGGCAGCAGCGCGATGGCGGAAGAATCCCCGTGGCTGGTGCGCGTGCGCGCCGTGCATCTGGATACAGCCGACAAGTCCGATCCGGTCGGCGGCGTCGGCGCATCCGACCGCCTGACCGTCAGCAGCAAGACCATCCCTGAATTCGACGTCTCCTACTTCTTCACTCCCAACCTGGCGGCGGAACTGGTGCTGACCTACCCGCAAAAGCATGACGTGGCATTGGACGGCCAGAACATCGGCACCTTCAAGCACCTGCCGCCCACGCTGCTGCTGCAATATCACTTCGTGCTCGATGCGCCGTTCAAGCCTTACGTCGGTGCGGGCGTGAACTACACCACCATGTCCAAGGTGGATCTGCTGGGCGGCAAGGGCGGCCTGGAACACGACAGCTTCGGCCTGGCGCTGCAAGCGGGCGTCGATTACGCCATCGATAAAAAATGGTCGCTTAACTTCGACGTGAAGAAAGTGCAGATCCGCAGCGACGTCTCCATCAGCGGCGCAAAGGTCAGCCGCGTGAAGGTCGATCCGCTGATGGTCGGCGTCGGCGTCGGCTACCGCTTTTAATACACAGCGCTGATGCGTTGCGACACCGCGACAGACCACGCAATATGGTGACACGGACGGGGAATCTGGGGACAATCAAGTTCCTGGGCTACCCGTTTTTTGCTTTCTCCGGAAGGAATATCGCCATGTCGTTCGACCACGTAAAAATCGGCACCCGCCTCGGTTTCGGCTTCGCCATCGTCCTGGCGCTGCTGGTCGCCGTCATCGTGCTGGGGCTGAGCTCCATGACCCGCATCGGCAGCCGCACGCACGACATCATCGACGACAAGAACGTCAAGATGGAAGCGGCCAACCGCATGGTGGACAACGTGCGCAACATCACGCTGTCGCTGACGAATATCGTGGTGGTGCCCAGCACGGCGGAGGTGAACGCCGAACTGGAAAAAATCGGCGAGTCGCGCAAGAAGTACGGCGCGGCCAAGAAGATCCTGCTGGAGCATGTCACCGACGACAAGGAAAAAGCCATGCTGGCCACGCTGGACGACCTGCTGAAGGAAGGCGCGGCCAAGAACAACAAGGTGATCGAACTGCGCAAGGAAGGCGAGATCCAGGACGCCACCGCCTACCTCACGCAAACCGCCGCGCCCAGCCTGAAAGGCGTGCTGAAGGCGCTCGACGACATCCTCGTCTACGAAACCGCGCAGGCCAAGCAAGCCGGCGAGGAAGTCGAAGCCGTGCTGCGCAACGCGCAGATGGTGCAGGTCGGCCTGGGCGCGCTGGCGATGGCGCTGGGCTGCGGCGTGGCCTGGTTCATCACGCGCTCGATCACGGTGCCGCTGAACGCCGCGGTCGACGTGGCGGAGACGGTGGCCTCGGGCGACCTGTCGTCCAACATCCGGACCGGCGCCACCGATGAAACGGGGCGCCTGCTCAGCGCCCTCAAGTCGATGAACGACAGCCTGCTCAAGGTGGTCGGCCAGGTGCGGCAAGGTACCGACACCATTGCCACCGCATCGAATGAAATCGCCGCCGGCAACCTGGACCTGTCCTCGCGCACCGAGGAACAAGCCAGCTCGCTGGAGGAAACCGCGTCGTCGATGGAAGAGCTGACTTCCACCGTCAAGCAGAACGCCGACAACGCGCGCCAGGCCAACACGCTGGCGCGCAGCGCGTCGGAAGTGGCGACCAAGGGCGGCGCCATCGTCGCGCAGGTGGTGGACACGATGGGCAGCATCAACAGCTCCTCGCGCAAGATCGTCGACATCATCGCCGTCATCGACGGCATCGCCTTCCAGACCAACATCCTGGCGCTGAACGCCGCCGTCGAAGCGGCGCGCGCCGGCGAGCAAGGGCGCGGCTTTGCGGTGGTGGCGTCCGAGGTACGCAACCTGGCCCAGCGCAGCGCGGCGGCGGCCAAGGAGATCAAGGAACTGATCTCGGCCTCGGTGGCCAACGTCGACGACGGCTCGCGGCTGGTCAGCGAAGCGGGGCAAACGATGGGCGACATCGTCGCCAGCATCCAGCGCGTGACCGACATCATGGGCGAGATCACCTCTGCCAGCCAGGAGCAGACCATGGGCATCGAGCAGATCAACATGGCCATCACGCAGATGGACGAGGTGACGCAGCAGAACGCCGCGCTGGTGGAACAGGCGGCGGCCGCGTCGCAGAGCATGCAGGAGCAGGCGGCGGCGCTGGCCTCGGTGGTGGGCTTCTTCAAAACCGGCTCGGCGCCGGGGACCGCTATAATGGTGCGCACCCACCACTAACGGAAGCCCGGCCCATGCGCAAGATCCTGATCGTCCTGACCGCCCTGATGCTGACCGCATGCGTCGACGACACGGCCTCGTACTACGCGGACGGCAGCACCGGCAACCACGCCTTGACGTTGCACCGCGCGCAGAAGCACTTCTGGAGCAGCGCCAGCAGCGTGGAGCTGATCATGCAGCGGCTGCCGGAATGCTTGCGACGGATCGAGTTGACCGAGATGCCGGCCGATGACGTGGAGATTGAACTGCTGTCCGGCGGCGACAACGTCTGGACGCTGCGCGCCGGCAAGGAGATGTGGCAGGTTGAAACCCAGAGCTGCACCCAGTACCCCGACGTCAAAGGCGACGGCGGCGAATTGATCGGGGTGTTCCGGGTGGACGGCAAGAAGCTGGTGTTCGAAGCCGCCGTGCTTGAACCGGTCGGCTCCGACGCTACCGCACCAGCCAAATAACCCCGCACTGCGAAAGGGGTCAGACCCCGTACGGGGTCTGACCCCAGGCTTGCGGGTTTAGCGCAAGGCCAGGCGGCTTGTCGGGCGCTTGCCGCTGGCGCCCTGGTCGCCGCTCAGCTTGAACCGGCTGACCAGCTCGGCCAGCAAGCCGGCCTGCTCCTGCATGCTGCCGGCGGCGGCCGCGGCCTCTTCCACCAGTGCGGCATTCTGCTGCGTCACCGAATCCATCTCCGTGATCGCCATGTTGACGTGGCCGATGCCCGTGCTCTGCTCGCTCGACGCCTCGGTGATCGCCGACATGATCTGCGTCACCCGCGACACGCTGGCCACCACCTGATCCATCGTCGTGCCGGCCTCCGCCACCAGCACGCTGCCGGCGTTGATGCTTTCCACCGAAGCGTTGATCAGCTCCTTGATCTCCTTGGCCGCGCCGGCCGAGCGCTGCGCCAGGTTGCGCACCTCGGACGCCACCACCGCAAAGCCGCGCCCCTGCTCGCCCGCGCGCGCCGCTTCCACCGCCGCGTTCAAGGCCAGGATGTTGGTCTGGAAGGCGATGCCGTCGATCACGCTGATGATGTCGACGATGCGCGTGGCCGAGGCATTGATGGTGTCCATGGTCTGCACCACCTTCGACACCACATGCCCGCCCTTCTCCGCCACCGACGACGCCGACAGCACCAGCTGGTTGGCCTGCACCGCGTTGTCGGCGTTCTGGTTCACGGTCGAGGTCAGTTCCTCCATCGAGGCGGCCGTCTCTTCCAGCGAGCTGGCCTGCGACTCGGTGCGCGCCGACAAATCCATATTGCCCGAGGCGATCTCGCCCGACGCGGTGGCGATGGTGTCGGCGCTGCGGCGGATCTCGCCGATGGTGTCGGCCAGCCGCGCCTGCATCGACTTCATGCCGTACAAGATGCTGGCGCGGTCCGAGTCATGCGTCTTGATGCTGGCGCTGAGGTCGCCGCCGGCGATCTGCTGGGCGATTTCGCTGACGTATTCGGGATCGCCGCCGATGGTGTGGCGCAGGCTCTTGTTGACCATGCTGACGATGGCCCACAGCACCAGGCACACCAGCGCCAGCACGCCGGCCGACTTGTACAGCGAATGGTAGAAGGCGGTGTCGATATCGTCGATGTAGGCGCCGGTGACCAGGTCCCAGTCCCACTGCGCGAAGTGCACCACGCGGCTCATCTTCGGCACCGGCTCCTTGGTGTTCGGCCGGGTCCAGGAATAGCGCACGAATCCGCCACCCTCCGGCTTGGCGCCGGCGGCGGCGATGTCGCGGTACAGATAGACGCCGTTGGGGTCCTTGAAGTCGACCATGTCCTTGCCGTTGTTTTCAGCCTTGAACGGATTCATCAACGAACGGGTGCCTTGGGTGATGGTGATGTAGCCATCCTTGCCGAAGCGCAGGCCGGCGATCACGGCCATCGCCTGTTTCTGGGCGTCTTCCTTGCTCAGGGCGCCGGAGCTGGCTTTTTCGCCGTACAGCTTGAGGATGCTCATGCCGGCGTCGTCCAGGTTCATCAGGTCGATCTGGCGTTCCTCGATGCGCACGTCGCGCATCTGCATGGTCTGGTAGATGAAGATGGCGGTGATGCACAGCAGGCTGCAAATCAACGGTACCCAGAGCTTCTGTTGGAAGGACAACTTATTCATGGTACAGGGTCTCCGTATTGTCTTATGGAAACCAGAATACTCGAATTGTCTCGGACAAATGTCGCTTATTTACAAATTTTGCATCAAAAAAAACACAACGGGCGCCGCGATCTGCATCGCGGCGTCCGCTGGGAAAACGTGGTCCGAATTACTGGGCGTTGCGGTCTTTGACGGTCTTGGCGGCCAGTTGCGCATCCACCCGGGCGATCTTGCCGCGCGGCGCCACGTAGGCGACGTCGGTGGTGACTTCGTTCTGCTCCAGCGCGCCGGCCTGGATGGCGGCGATGGTTTCAGCCCTCACCTGGGCGCGGGTGAGCGTGCTTGGGGCAAACTTGGCGTTGGCGATGTCCGCGGTGACTTCGTTCTGTTCCACGGGGCCCTGGGCGAAAGCTGCACCAGCAGCAAGCAGGAGGGAAACCGATGCGATGATGGATTTGGCGTTCATTTTGATGCTCCTTGTCAGATTAAGAGTGGCACCCAGTTCTGAGTGCCAACCGGCTTTGTGTCGTCGATGGAGTCATATTAGGATTAATTTTTCAGATATAAAAGCGCAAATATCCGGTCAAACCCATCCGTTTATCCGATTAGTTAGCCGCCGTCATTCCCGCGAAGGCGGGAATCCATGCTGAGTTTGTCGCACACGCGTTCTATGGTTTCCCGCTTTCGCGGGAATGACGGAGCGCGCGTTAGCCTTTTTCGCTGTCCAGCACCGTGATCGAATGCGCGTCATAGCGGTTGCCCGCAGCGGCGCCAACCGGCACCGCCTGCTCCAGCCGCGCCAGGTCGCTGGCCGACAGCTGCACCCGGGTCGACGCCAGCGCCTCCTCCAGCCGCACGCGGGTGCGGGCGCCCACCAGCGGCACGATGTCCTGGCCCTGCGCCGCCACCCAGGCGATCGCCACCTGCGCCACCGACACGCCCAGCTCGTCGGCGATGGCGCGCAGCTTTTCCACCAGCGCCAGGTTGCGGTCCAGGTTCTCGCCCTGGAAGCGCGGGCTGGCCAGGCCGCGGAAATCGGCCTCGCCCTGGCGCTGCTTGCTCCAGTGGCCGCTGATCAGGCCGCGCGACAGCACGCCGTAGGCGGTGACGGCTATGCCCAGCTCGCGGCAGGTTTGCAGGATGCCGTTCTCGATGCCGCGCGAGATCATCGAATACTCGATCTGCAAATCGGCGATCGGATGCACGGCGTGGGCGCGGCGCAAGGTCTCGCTGCCGACCTCGGACAGGCCGATGTGCTTGACGTGGCCGGCCTGGACCAGCTCAGCGATGGCGCCGACGGTGTCCTCGATAGCCACGTTCGGATCTAGGCGGGCGGGACGGTAGATGTCGATGTGTTCGACGCCCAGGCGTTTGAGCGAATACGCGGCGAAGTTCTTCACCGCCGCCGGGCGGGTATCGATGCCGATCCAGTTGCCGGCCGGGTCGCGCATGGCGCCGAACTTGACGCTGATCTGCACCTGGTCGCGGCCGCCGGCGGCCAGCGCCTCGGCCACCAGCAGTTCATTGTGGCCCATGCCGTAGAAATCGCCGGTGTCGAGCAGGGTGACGCCGGCGTCCATGGCGGCGCGGATGGTGGCCAGGCTTTCCTTGCGGTCGGCCGGACCGTACAGGTCGGACATGCCCATCAGGCCCAGGCCCAGTTGAGCGACTTGCGGGCCGGTGCGGCCAAGTTTGCGGGTTTGCATCATGAATCTCCAAGGTGGTTAGCGAGTGGATTCATTATGCTATTATCGATTGCGGCAATAAATACGGTAAATCCTATTACTTTATTCGAACAAAGATAACAATCATGGACCAATTCAAGGCCATGCAGATCTTCAAGGCGGTGGCCGACTGCAAGAGTTTCACCCAGGCCGCCGAGCAGCTGGACCTGCCCAAGCCCACCGTCACCAACGCCGTGCAGGCCATCGAACAGCAGCTGGGCGTGCGCCTGCTCCAGCGCACCACGCGCAAGGTCAGCCTGACGGTCGAGGGCGCGCAGTACCTGGAGCGCTGCACCGCCCTGCTCAACGACCTGGACAACCTCAACGGCCTGTTCGCCGGCGAGGGCCGGCTGCTCAGCGGCGCGGTGCGGGTCGACCTGCCGGAGCGGCTGGCGCATCTGTACGTGATCCCGGCGCTGCCGGCCTTTTTCCAGCGCCACCCGCACATCCAGGTGCGGCTGGGCTCGAACGACCGCTTCGTCGACCTGGTCGGCGAGGGCATCGATTGCGCGGTGCGCGGCGGCACGCTGCGCGATTCCACGCTGGTGGCGCGCCGCATCGACTCGATGGAGCAGATCAACGTCGCCACGCCCGCCTACCTGGCGCGCCACGGCCGGCCGCAGACGCTGGAGGATTTGCGCCAGCACACGGCGGTCAACTTCTTCTCCAGCCAGAGCGGGCGCGACCTCGACTGGGAATATGTCGATGCCGACGGCGTCGAGCGCACCCAGGCGATGCGCAGCCAGGTCTCGGTCAGCGGCACCGAGGCCTATCTGGCCGCCTGCCTGGCCGGACTGGGCCTGATCCAGATGCCGCGCCAAAGCCTGGCGCCGCTGCTGGCCTCGGGCGAACTGGAGGAAATCCTGCCACAATGGCGTCCCGCGCCGCTGCCCTTGAACATCGTTTATGCCCACAACCGCCACCTGTCGCCGAGGGTGCGGGTGTTTGTAGACTGGCTTGCTAGTGTTCTTGAGCAACAAACTGTGTCAGAATGAGGCATTCCTTCTTAACAATCCTTTCCACATGAGATACCTACTGTCGATGGCGCTGCTGGCGTTAGGCGCCGGCCATGCCCACGCCGCCGCGCCCAAGGCCGGAAAACCGGTCGAGGCCGCGATTGCCGGCATCGACGGCGACCGCCTGCTGCAGCACATCACCATGCTGGCCTCCGACGACTTCGAAGGCCGCGCACCCGGCACGCGCGGCGAAACCGTCACCATCGACTACCTGCAGCAGCAGTTCAAGAAGCTGGGCCTGGAGCCGGGCAACCCGGACGGCACCTATCTGCAGGCGGTGCCGCTGGTGGCCATCTCCAGCCATCCGACGCTGAGCTACGTCAAGGACGGCCAGAGCAAGCAGCTGACCTTCGGCGACGACTATGTCGCCTGGACCGCGCGCACCGAGAAAAAAATCGAGGTGGCCAATTCCGAGCTGGTGTTTGTCGGCTACGGCGTGCAGGCGCCGGAATTCCAGTGGGACGACTACAAGGGCGTCGACCTGAAGGGCAAGACCCTGGTCATGCTGATCAACGACCCGCCGCTGCCGGACCCCAAGCATCCCAAGCTGCTGGACCCGGCCATGTTCGGCGGCAACGCGATCACCCGCTACGGCCGCTGGAACTACAAATTCGAGATGGCGGCCAAGATGGGCGCGGCCGCCGCGCTGATCGTGCACGAGACCAAGCAGGCCAGCTATCCCTACGAGGTGGTGCGCAACAGCTGGGGCCGCGAGAATTTCGCCCTCAAGAGCAAGACGCCGGACCCGGCCTTCCCGGCCATTCCCGGATGGCTGCAGAGCGACCGCGCGCGCGAGCTGTTCAAGGCCGGCGGCCAGGATTTCGACGCGCTCAAGCAGCAGGCCTTGTCGCGCAGCTTCAAGCCGGTGCCGCTGGGCGTCAAGCTCAACGTCACGGCGCTGAACGCCTGGCGCGAAGTCGGCTCGCACAACGTGGTGGGCAAGATTCCCGGCTCCGATCCGCTGTTGAAGAATGAAGTGATCGTCTACAGCGCGCACTGGGACCATTTCGGCATCGACGAGAGCCTGCCGGGTCCGCGCACGCAGCAGATCTTCCACGGCGCCATGGACAACGCCACCGGCGTCGCCGCGCTGCTGGAGATCGCCCGCGTCTACAAGGCGCTGCCAGTGGCGCCCAAGCGCACCATCGTGTTCGTGCTGACCACGGCGGAGGAACGCGGCCTGCTGGGTGCGCAATACTACGCGCGCAATCCGCTGTACCCGCTGAACAAGACGCTGCTGAACATCAACGTGGACGGCCTGAACATGTGGGGCCGCACCCGCGATGTCGAGCTGAGCGGCATGGGCAAATCCAACGCCGACGACCTGGTCACCGCCATCGCGCGCAGCCAGGGCCGCACCGTGCGGCCGGACAGCAACGCCGACTACGGCAGCTTCTACCGTGGCGACCAGTTCGAGTTCGCCAGGGGCGGGGTGCCGGTGGTGTATCTGCGCAGCAGTTCCAACTTCGTCGGCAAAGCTGCCGGCTACGGCCGCGAAAAGCTGTTGAACTACAGCGCCCACCAGTACCACACCGTCAACGACACGGTGCAAGCCAAATGGGACACCAGCGGCGCGGTGGAAGACATCGAACTGCTGTTCAAAGCCGGCTACCAGACCGCCCAAGGCAAAGACCGCCCGCAGTGGAAAGACAACGCCGAGTTCAAGCGCTAAAACCAGAACGCAAACCCGGGGTCAGGTCCCCCATTAATGCATGAGTTCGGCTGTATAGCGTCGCTACAGTTTAGCTCGTGAACAAATGGGGGACCTGACCCCGGATTTTTTGGAGCTGGGAGTGGTTGCGCTGTTGGTGGGCGTCGGCGCCGGCGGTGGCGATGTCGGTGCGCAGGCCCTCGCGGGCTTGCTCGATGCGGGCGCTGTCGTCCGGCGCCAGTTCCAACAGGCTGAGCAGGTAGGTGACGCCCCATTGCAGGCGCGTCGCCGGACCGACGGCCGCTTGACTTGCCTTGCCGTACCAGTCCAGCACGGCCGCCATGTCGCCGCGCCGCTTGGCGCTGGAGGCCAGGCTCAACATGAAGTAGTACGGAGCATGTGATCGCGGCAGTTCGGCCAGCAGCACTTGCTCGGCTTGCGCCGGCAGGCCGGCGTCGTTCAGGGCGCTCACCGCAGTGTTGACCAGCGTGTGGCGTTCGTAGCGATCGGTCGATTCGACCAGCGCCGCTTCCACCCGCAACCGCACCTGCTCCTGCAAGCCTTGCGTCGGCGCCAGCAGGCGGCCCAGGCGCATTTGCAGGCGCACCGCCGTCAGGCGGTCCGGCGCGCTGAGCCAGAAATCGTCGGCCCATTGCGCGGCAGTGGCGCCCAGCGCCGCCACCAGTTCTTCGCGCCGCGTGGCGAATTTGATCAGGTTGACGCCGCTGTTGCCGAGGATGTCCATGTTGGACCGCGCCAGCCGCGCATCGGCAAACACCTTCAGCAGCAAGGCGGCGTTGGCCGCCGCGTCGACATCCTTGCCGGCCGTGGCCAGCTGCGCGTGCAGTTGCAGGCGCACGCCGGCGTCGGCATCGTCGCAGGCGTGCACCAGCGCCAGCAGCGTCGGCGCGAGCGCGCGCGTGCCCAGCAAACGGCCTTCGTCGGTATCCCAGGAATAATGGCTCAGCAACGACCACTCGCCGGCGCTGAGCTTGCGCTCTCCGGACAAGGCCGCCGCCAGCGCGGCCGAGGCGGACGATCCGGCCGCATGCACGGCCAGCGCCGCGTCGAACGCGGCCACGAACAATTCGCCGTCCAGCTCGCACGGCAGGCGCGTGATTTCGCTGCCGTCCGGCGCGTACAGCACCAGCGTCGGATAGCTGCGCAAGCCGTACTGCGCGGCCAGCGCCTGCGCGCCCGCGCTGTCGCCGTCGAGGTGGTAGCACACCACCGAGGCCGAGCGCTGGACGAACTCGTCACGCGCAAAAATATCGGATTTGACCCGGTTGCAGGGCGGGCACCAGACCGCGCCCCAGTACAGGAACAGCGGCCGCTGCTGCGCCGCCGCCAGTGCGAATGCGGCGTCGAGGCCGCCGTGCCGCCAGTCGATCGCCGCCATGCCGCTTACGACTCGCGCGCCAGGGCCAGGAATTCGGTGCGCATCGCCAGGTTGGGCTGCAACTCGCCGAGCATGGCCGAGGTGACGGTTTCTTCGCCCGGCGTGCGGATGCCGCGGCTTTCCATGCACAGGTGGCGGCACTTGACGACCACGCCGACCGCCTTCGGTTCCAGCACTTCCATCAGCGCGTTGGCGATCTGCATGGTCATGCGTTCCTGCACTTGCAGGCGCTTGGCGAAGCAGTCCACCAGGCGGGTCAGCTTGGACAGGCCGACGATCTTGCCATTCGGGACGTAGCCGACCGTGGCCTTGCCGAAGAACGGCGCCAGGTGGTGTTCGCAATGGCTGTAGACCGGAATGCCGCGCACCACGATCAGTTCGTTGTACTGCTCGGCGCCGTCTTCGAAGGCTTTCAGCAGCTCGACCGGGTCCTGGCCGTAGCCGGAGGTCCAGTGTTTCCATGCCTTGGTGACGCGCGCCGGCGTTTCCACCAGACCCGGACGGTCGGGATCTTCACCGAAACTGGCGAGCAGACGACGCCAGTCGCCTTCCGAAAATTCTTTTTGAGACATGATGAAACACCTTTTTTTTACGATTGCCGACAGTATATAGAAATCCGCGGCAGCGCACCCGCCCGGCCTCAGCCGCCGGGCCGGTTGGCCTTCAGCAGCTCGGCGGCGATCGATATCGTGGCCGCCATGTCCGGCCACTCGCTGTCGCCCGGCCCGAACCAGCGCGCGTCGGCGATTTCGGTGGGGTCGACGCGGATCTCGCCGTCCAGGTAGTCGGCGGTGTAGGCGATCATCAGCGAATGCGGGAACGGCCACGACTGGCTGCCGAAGTATTGCAGGTTGTGCACCCGCAGCCCGACCTCCTCGTACACCTCGCGATGCACCGCCTCCTCGATCGATTCGCCCGCCTCCAGGAAGCCGGCCAGCGCCGTGTAGCGCTTGTACGGCGCGTTGGCGTGCATGGCCAGCAGCACTTGCCCGCCCTTGCGTATCAACACCATCATCGCCGGCGAGATGCGCGGATAGGCGCTCATGCCGCAGGCCGGACATTTGTAGCAGCGCTCGCCCTCCAGCCGGCCCATCGGCGTGGCGCAAGCGCCACAATAGCGATGGGTGCGCGCCCAGTCGGCCAGTTGGAAAGCCCGGCCGGCCAAGGCCACGAAACCGTCGTCGACGATGCCGAACAGCGAGCGCAAACCGTGATAGCCGTACTCCGGCCCCGGTAGCTCCGGTTGATCGACCCACGCCAGTTGATAGTAGCGGCCTTCCCACTCGCCCAGCGCGTGAAAGCGCTCCGGCGGCAATTTCAGCGCCGCCACGGCCTGCTGGTCGGGCAAACCCAGGATTTCGTTGCGCAAAAGCAACTCCCCGCGATGGAACACGAAAGTGAGCGGATGCTCGTGCTCGGCGGGGCGTATCAGCGGCGTAAATGTGGCGGGCGTCAGCAGCATGGCGGGGAGGCTCAGGTTTTATCGCAAAACATGATCTTACAGTGTTTCCTAAATGATTATTTTAGGCCGTTAGAATTGATGACAATTAGATGACGGAAAACGCGCTAAGTCATTGTTTTCAGACCAAGATTTAAACCATTTTTAGGTCTGTGCTCTCCGCATGGGGTCGATTGGCGGTACTATATATTTCCGTAAGGAGACTATTAAACATGCCATCACTCGTACCTGGTTTAACGACCGACCAAATCGCCAGCCTTCGCACCGATCAGATCGCTTCTCTGACGACGGCGGACATGATCCTGTTCACGACCCTGCAAATGACCGCATGGAATACTGAGCAGATGGGGGCGTTTGGCACCAGCCAGTTACGAGCCTTGTCCACCCAGAACCTGCAAGCGCTCAACACGCTGCAACTGGGCGCCGGCCTCACCACCAAGCAGATCGCGGCGCTGACCACCGGCCAGATCGTCAGCCTGAGCACCAACCAGCTGGTCAACGGCCTCACCACCGACCAGTTCGCCGCACTGCTGACCGCGCAAGTGGCCGCGCTCGGCACGCAGCAGCTGTCCATCGTCGGCACCGGCGACATCGCCGCGCTGCGCAGCGCGCAGCTGGTGGCGCTGTCGACCGCGCAAGTGCGCTCGCTGAGCACCGACCAGATCGTCGCCCTGAGCAGCAACCAGGCCGCCGCGCTGCAAACCCGCCAGGTCGCCGCGCTGAGCAGCAACCAGCTGGCCAGCATCGACACCGACGACATCGCCGCGCTGGGCACGCAGCAGCTGCTGGCGCTCGGCACCAGCCTGCTGGGCGCGCTGACCACGGCGCAGATGGCCGCACTGCGCACCGCGCAAAGCAGCAGCCTGTCGACCCAGCAGATCAGCGCCTTGGGCAGCGACCAGCTGGCCGCGCTGGGCACCGCCGGCTTCGCCGCGCTGAAGACCGCGCAGATCGCCGCCCTGACCACCAAACAATTCGCCGCCCTCAGCACCGACCAGATCGTCGCGCTGACCACCGCGCAAACCGCCGCCCTGACCACGCTGCAACTGGGCCAGATGTCCAGCGCCCAGCTGGCCGCGATGGAAACCCAGGACTTCGCCGCGCTCAAGAGCCAGCAACTGAACGCGCTGAGCACCGCCACCACCGCCGTGCTCAGCACCGACCAGATCGCCGCGCTGACCACCGCCCAGGTCGCGGCGCTGCGCAGCGGCCAGTTGCGCGGCCTCTCCACCGACCAGATCGTCGCGCTGACCACGGCCCAGGTGGCCGCGCTGGGCACGGCGCAAATCATCGTGCTGAGCTCCGACCAGGTGGCCGCGATCGAAACCCGCGACCTGGCCGCGATTAAGACGGCGCAAGTGGCCGCCTTCACCACCGCCCAGATCAACGCGCTGGGCACGGCCCAGCTGGCCGGCCTGACGACCGCGCAAGCGGCCGGCCTGGCCACGCAACAACTGGCGGCGCTGGGCACCACGCTGCTGGCCGCGATGGAAACGCAGGACCTGGCCGCGCTGCGCACCATGCAGATCGCCGCCCTGTCCAGCAACGGCATCGCCGCGCTCGGCACCGACCAGATCGCCGCCCTGAGCTCGCTGCAAATGGGCGCGCTGAAAACCGCGCAACTGGCCGCGCTGGGCACCGACCAGATCGCCGTACTGAACACCGCGCAAGTCGCCGGCCTGGGCTCGCAGCAAGTGGCCGCGCTGTCGACCGCGCAGCTGACCGCGCTGAGCACCGCCAACTTCGCCTCGCTCAAAACCCAGCAGCTGGCCGCCATGGGCACCAGCCTGATCGCCGCGCTCAGCACCGACCAGATCGTCGCGCTGAAGACCGCGCAAGCCAACGCCCTGAGCTCGCTGCAACTGTCGGCGCTGTCCAGCGACCAGTTGGGCGCGATGGAAACCCAGGACCTGGCCGCCTTGCGCAGCCAGCAGCTGGGCGGCCTGAGCACCAGCAACGTCCACAGCCTGAGCACCGACCAGGTCGCCGCGCTGACCACCGCGCAGGTGGCCGCGCTGAGCACGCAGCAAATCAACGCCCTCGACACCGACCAGATCGTCAGCCTGACCACGGCCCAGGCCACCTCGCTGACCACGCGCCAGGTCGCCTCCCTGAGCAGCAACCAGGTGGCCGCCTTGGAAACCCGCGACCTGGCCGCGCTGAAAACGGCGCAGCTGGCCGCGCTGAACACCGCCCAGTTCGGCGCGCTGACCACCGGCCAGGTCGCCGGCCTCAGCTCGCAGCAAGTGGCCTCGCTGGCCACCCAGCAGATCGCCGTGCTGAGCACCGACCAGATCGCCGCGATGGAAACCCAGGACCTGGTGGCGTTGAAATCGCAGCAGGCCGCCGCGCTGAGCACCAATGCCGTGGCCGCCCTGACCACGGCGCAGTTCGCCGCGCTGTCCAGCATCCAGCTGAGCAACCTCACCACCGCCCAGGTCGCCGCGCTGACCACCGACCAGATCGTCGCGCTGACCACGCAGCAGGCCGCCGCGCTGAGCACGCGTGAAATCGCCGCCCTGTCGACCAACCAGCTGAACGCGCTGGAAACGGCCGACTTCGCCGCGCTGAAGACCGCGCAAATCGTCGCCATGACCTCGCTCCAGGTGGCCTCGCTGGGCACCGACCTGATCGTCGCCCTGACCACCGCGCAAGCGGGCGCGCTGACGCCGTCCCAACTGAACGCGCTGAGCTCCGACCAGCTCAACGCGATGGAAACCCAGGACTTCGCCGCGCTGCAGACCAGCCAGCTGCTGGGCCTGGGCACCAAGGCGGTCGCCTCGCTGACCATCGGCCAGGTGGCCGCGCTGAAGACCGCGCAGATCGTCCAGCTGACGTCCGACCAGATCCACGTGCTCAACTCCGCCCAGCTGGGCGCGCTGAACACCGCGCAAGTGAACGCCTTCAGCACCGCCCAGATCGGCTATCTGCTGACCGAGCAGGTGGCCGTGCTGACCACCGCCGACTGGGCCTCGCTGAAATCGAGCCAGCTCAACGCGCTGAGCTCGAACCAGCTGGCCGCCGTCACCACCGACCAGATCGTCGCGCTGACCTCGCTGCAAGCGGGCGCGCTGTCGACCCAGCAAATCGCCCTGCTGTCGAGCGACCAGATCGTCGCGCTGGAAACGGCCGACCTGGCCGCGCTGAAAACCCAGCAGATCGTGGCCCTGGCCACATCCGACGTGGCCGCCATCACCACCGCCCAGCTGCAAGCGATGAAGACCCAGCAGCTGGCCGCGCTGACCAGCAAACAGCTGGCCGCACTGAGCACCGACCAGATCGCCGCGCTGACCACCGCCCAGGCCAGCAACCTGGGCAGCCAGCAAATCGCCGTGCTGTCCAGCGACCAGTTGCAGGCCATCGAGACCGACGACCTGGCCGCGCTGAAGACCGCGCAGCTGGCCGCGCTGGGCACCGCCCAGGTCAACCTGCTGAGCACCGACCAGATCGTCGCCCTGACCACCGCGCAGTTCGCCAGCCTGAGCACGCGCCAGCTGCTGTCGCTGGTCAGCAACCAGATCGTCGCGATTGAAACCCGCGACCTGGCCGCGCTGCGCACCGCGCAAATCGCCGGCCTGAGCAGCGACAACCTGAACGCCTTGAGCAGCGCGCAGCTGCAGGCGCTGACCACGGCCCAGCTGGCCGCGCTGGGCAGCAGCCAGTTGCTGGCGCTCGCCACCGCGCAGATCGCCAGCCTGAGCACGGTACAAGTGAGCAATCTCGTCACCGCCCAGGTCGCCCTGCTGAGCAGCGACCAATTGGTGGCGCTGGGCACGCAGGCGCTGTCGCTGATGAAGACCGCGCAGATCGCCGCCCTCAAGACCGCGCAGATCGCCACGCTGAACAGCGACCAGCTGGTCGCGCTGACCAGCGCCCAGGTCAGCAACCTGAGCACGCAGCAAATCGCCGTCCTCAGCAGCGACCAGGTCAACGCGCTGGAAAGCCAGGACTTCGCCGCGCTCAAGACCGCGCAGTTCGCCGCGCTGGGCACCGACGTCATCGCCAGCCTCAGCACCGCACAAGCCGCCGCGCTGACCACCCAGCAGGTATCCAGCCTGAGCACGCGCCAGCTGGCCGCGCTCGGTACCGCGCAATTGCAGGCGCTGTCCACCAGCGACATCGTCGCACTGCGCAGCGCGCAAATGCCTGGCCTGACCACCGACCAGCTCGACGCGTTGACCAGCGACCAGTTCCGCGCGCTGAGCGTGGCCCAGATGGCCGCCCTGAGCAGCGCCCAGTTCCAGTCGCTGAGCACCGACCAGATCGTCGCGCTGAGCACCCTGCAGGCGGCCAACCTCGGCACCGCCCAGGTGCGCGCGCTGAGCGCCACCCAGCTGGCCGCGCTGGAAACGCAAGACCTGGCCGCCTTCAAGACCCAGCAAGTGGCCGCGCTCAGCACCGACCAGTTCGTCCTGCTCAACAGCGACCAGATCGCCGGCCTGACCGCCGCCCAGGTGGCCGGCCTGACCTCGCTGCAACTGGTGGCGCTGGCCACCGACCAGCTGCGCGCGCTGGAAACCCAGGACCTGGCCGCGCTGCGCACCGCCCAGCTGCAATCGCTGAGCACCGACCAGCTCGACGCCATCAGCACCGACCAGTTGCAGGCCATGACGCCGGCCCAGCTGGCCTCGCTGAGCAGCGCCCAGTTCCAGGGCCTGCAGACCGCACAGATCAGCTCGCTGACCACGCAGCAAGTGGCGGCGCTGGCCACCGGCCAGATCGCCAGCCTGACGGCCGGCCAGCTGGGCGCGCTCAACACCGATGAAATCGTCGCGCTGAAGACCGCGCAGATCAACGCCCTGCGCACCGCCCAGGTGGTTCTGCTGAGCACCGACCAGATCATGGCGATGACCAGCAACCAGGTCGGCTCGATGTCGACCGCCCAGCTGTCCTCGCTGTCCTCGGACCAGGTGGCGGCCCTGAGCACGGCCGACTTCGCCGCGCTGAGCGCCGCCCAGCTGACCGCGCTGGGCATGCTGAGCAACCTGACCACCGACCAGATCCAGGCGCTGACCCCGGCCCAGATCGGCGGCCTGAGCACCGACCAGATCTCGGCGCTGAGCACCAACCAGATCGTCGCCCTGACCACCAAGCAGATCGGCAGCCTGAGCACCGCCGGCGTCGGCGTGCTGAGCAGCGACCAGCTGCGCGCGCTGGAACTGGAAGACCTGGTCGTGATGAAGACCGCGCAACTGGCGGCCTTGAAAACCCTACAGGTCAGCCAGCTGACCACCGACCAGGTGCAGGCGCTGACCACGGCGCAAGCGGCCAGCCTGGCCACCGCCCAGGTCGCTGCGCTGACCACCGACCAGGTCGTCGCGCTGAGCACCGACGACATCCTGGCGCTGAAGACCGCGCAGATCGCCGCCCTGAGCAGCGACCAGATCGCCGCGCTGGTGATAGACCAGGTGCAGAGCCTGGGCGCCACCCAGCTGAACGCGCTGAGCAGCGCGCAAGTCCAGTCGCTGGGCTCGGACCAGATCATAGAACTGACCACCCAGCAATTCCTGGCGCTGGGCACGGCGCAAGTGGCCGCGCTGTCCACGCAACAACTGAGCGTGATCGAGACCGAAGACCTGGCCGCGCTGAAGACCGCGCAGATCGCCGTGCTGAGCACCGACCAGATGCAGGCGCTGGCGATCGACCGCATCGCCGCGCTGACCACCGCGCAGGCGCAGGCGCTGACCACCAACCAGCTGCTGGCGCTGACGTCGGCGCAAGTCCAGGCCCTCAGCACCGACGACCTGGACGCGCTGAAAGCCGCGCAGATCGCCGCCCTCGGCAGCGACCAGCTCAACGCCCTGATCGCCGACCAGCTGCAAAACCTGGGCTCGGCGCAGCTGAACGCGCTGACCACGGCGCAGTTCCGCGCGCTCAGCACCGACCAGATCGTCGCGCTGACCACCCAGCAATACACCCAGCTGGGCACGGCGCAGCTGGCCGCGCTCAGTTCCGACCAGCTGGCCACGATGGAGCTGGAAGACTTGTCCGCCCTGCTGAGCAACCAGATCCTGGCGCTGGGCACCCTGCAGATCTCGCAGCTGGACCTGGCCCATATCAGCGTGCTGACCACCGTACAGGCGGCCGCGCTGAGCAGCAACCAGCTGGTGGCGCTGTCGACCGACCAGTTGCAGTCGCTCGGCACCGACCAGCTGCAAGCGCTGAAGACCGCGCAAGTGCAGGCGCTGACCACCAACCAGCTGATCTCGCTGACGATGGACCAGCTGCAAAACCTGACCACCCTGCAGATGGACGCGCTGACCTCGGCCCAGGCCGCCGCGCTGACCACCGCGCAGATCGCCGCGCTGACCACGCTGCAAGTGGACAACCTGGCGACCCGCCAGCTGAACGCGCTGAGCAGCGACCAGATCGCCGCCATCAGCACCGACAACTTCGCCACGCTGTCGAGCACGCAGATCGGCGCGCTCAACGCCGCCCAGTTCGGCGCCATCACCACCGACCAGATGGTCGGCCTGAGCAGCATGCAAGTGGCGGCGCTGAGCACCGCGCAAGTGGCAGCCTTCAGCAGCGACCAACTGGACGCGCTGGAAACGGCCGACTTCGTCGCGCTCAAATCGGCGCAGATCGCCGCCATCGGCAGCGCCAACATCGCCGCCCTGACCACCGACCTGGTCAGCGTGATGACGACCGCCCAGATCGTCGGCCTGGGCAGCGGCCAGATCGCCGCCCTGAGCACCGACCACATCACCGTGCTGGGCACGGCCCAGGTCGGCACGTTGAGCACGCTGCAAATCACCGCGCTCAGCACCGGCCACATCGCCGCGCTCAGCACCATGGACTTCGTGGCGCTGCGCAGCAACCAGCTGGCCGCGTTCAGCTCGGCGCAGTTCGCCGCGCTGACCAGCGACCAGTTGAACGCGCTGTCGACCAGCGCCTTCACCGGCCTGACCACGCAGATGATCGCCGCGCTGACGCCGGCGCAATTCAGCCAGCTGAGCACGGCGCAGGTCAGCGCGCTGACCTCGCTGCAGTCGCCGGCGCTGAGCACCGGGCAGTTGACCGCGCTGGACACCGACCAGTTCGCCGCGCTGAACACCAGCGCCATCAACCACCTGCTGGCCAGCCAGTTCGGCGCGCTGACCACCGACCAGATCGTCGCCCTGCGCACCGCGCAAGTGCGCGCGCTGAGCAGCGTGCAGCTGACCGCGCTGACCAGCGACCAGGTCGCCGCGCTGGAAACGGCCGACCTGGCCGCGCTGAGCACCGCCCAGTTCACCACGCTGGGCAGCGACCAGCTGCAAGCCCTGCTGACCGACCAGTTCGTCACCTTGGGCACCGCGCAAGTCGCGGCGCTCACCACCGACCAGATCGCCAGCGGCCTGAGCACCGACCAGATCGTTGCGCTGACCACCGCGCAGGCGAGCTCGCTGGCCACGCGCCAGGTGGCCGCGCTCACCACGGCCCAGATCGCCGCGCTGGAAACGGCCGACCTGTCGTCGTTCGCCACGCGCCAGATCGTGGCGCTGGGCAGCGACCAGATCGCCGCGCTGGGCAGCGACCAGCTGAACGCGCTAACCACGGCCGAGCTGACCGCGCTGACCACCAGCCAGATCAACTACGGCCTCGGCACCGCCCAGCTGATCGCGCTCGACAGCGCCCACATCACGGCGCTGGGCACGGCGCAGCTGGCCTACGGCCTGAGCAGCGACAGCATCGCCGCCCTGACCACCGACCAGATCGTCGCGCTGCGCACCGCGCAGACGTCCATCCTCACCAGCAGCCAGGTGCAGGCGCTGACGACCGACCAGATCGTTGCGCTGAGCACCGCGCAGGCCTCCACGCTGAGCACGCGGCAAGTCGCCGCGCTGACCACCGACCAGATCGTCGCGCTGGAAACGGCCGACCTGGCCGCGCTGGCCACGCGCCAGATCGCCGCCCTCGGCTCCGACCAGATCAGCCAGCTGGGCAGCGACCAGCTCAACGCGCTGACCTTGACGCAGCTGGCCGCCTTCAGCACCAGCCAGCTGTCCAACGGCCTGCAGATCAACCAGGTGGCGGCACTGGACACCGACCACATCGCCGCGCTGAGCACCGCGCAGGTGGCCTACGGCCTGACCATCAACAACCTGCTGGCCCTGACCAGCGACCAGGTGCGCGCGCTGAAAACCGCGCAGATCGCGGCGCTGACCACCGCCCAGGCCAGCAGCCTCTCCACCGACCAGATCGTCGCGCTGGCCACGGCCCAGATCACCGGCCTGTCGGTGGCGCAGATGCCGACGCTGAGCGCCGACCAGCTGGCCGCGCTGAGCACCGGCCAGGTGGCCGCGCTCGACACGCAAGACCTGGCCGCGCTGACCGCCAGCCAGTTCATCGGCCTCTCCACCGACCAGACCGTCGCGCTGACGACGGCCCAGGTGCGCGGCTTGAAAACCGCGCAGATCGCCGCCATCGACGTGCCGCAGATTAACGTCCTCAGCACCGACCAGATCGCCGCGCTGAGCACCGCGCAAGCGGCCTCGCTGAGCATCAACGCCATCGTCGCGCTGTCGACCAACCAGATCGGCGCCTTGCAGACGGCCGACGTGGCCGCGCTGGGCACCTTGCAGATCACCAGCCTGGACGTCAGCCAGCTGGCCGGCCTGAACACCGCGCAGATCCAGGCCCTGACCAGCCTGCAGCTGGGCGCGATGACGGCCGACCAGATGTTCGCGCTGAGCACCAGCCAGATCGCCGCGCTGCGCACCGCGCAGATCGGCTACCTGAGCACCACCCAGCTGGCCGCGCTGTCCGACACGCAGATCCAGGCGCTGACCACGGCGCAGGTCGCCAGCATCAAGCTCAGCCAGATCACCGCGCTGACGGTGGACCAGATGGCCGCGTTCAGCACCGACCAGCTGCAGGCGGTGACCACCTCGCAGATCCAGACGCTGACCACGACCCAGCTCAACGCGCTGACCGGCCCGCAGGCGGCGGCGCTGACCACCACCCAGATGGCGGCGCTGAAGAACGCCCAGATCGCCGCGCTGACGGTGGACCAGATCAACGCCTTCACCACCACGCAACTGGGGGCCTGGACCACCAGCCAGCTCGGTTCGCTGACGGCGACCCAGATCGGCTACCTGTCGACCACGCAGATCGCCGGCCTGACCAATCCGCAAGTGGCCGGCCTGAAAACCAGCCAGCTGATCGTCTTCACCACCGACCAGATCGCCGCGTTCACGGCCGGCCAGGTGCCGTCGCTGACCACGGCCGGGCTGGCCGCGCTGAGCGTCACCCAGGCCAACGCCTTCACCGGCGCCCAGGTCTCGGCCATGATCGTCTCGCAGACCATGGCGCTGAACGCCGGCTCGACCAACTACGCCACGCCGCTGGTGCTGGACCTGGACGGCAACGGCGTGCGGACGCTGGGCATCGCGGCCGGGGTGCAGTTCGACATCCGCGCCGAAGGCCAGGCCGTGAGCACCGGCTGGGTCGACGCCCACGACGGCCTGTTGACCCTGGACCGCAACGGCGACGGCGTCATCAACGACGGCGGCGAACTGTTCGGCAGCGCCACCACGCTGGCGAACGGCGCCAAGGCGGCCGACGGCTACGCCGCGCTGAAGTCGCTCGACAGCAACGGCGACGGCCAGATCACCAGCGCCGACAGCGCGTTCGGCGCGCTGCGGGTGTGGGTCGACGGCAACTCCGACGGCGTCAGCCAGGCGGACGAGCTGAAGACGCTGGAGCAGCTGGGCATCGCCGCCATCGGCACCAGCGCCGACCACGCGCTGACGCTACAGAACGGCAACGCCATCGGCCTGACGTCGAGCTACACCAGCACCGACGGCAGCACGCACGCCAGCGCCGACGTCTGGTTCCTGGCGCAGAAGACCGCGGGCACGGTTGCGGCCACGCTGCAACAGCAGGTGAGCGGCCTGAGCAACGCCATGGCAAGCTACGCCAGCGACATCCCTGCGGCGCCCGCGCCACAGGCGGCGCCGGGCCAGCCGGCCGACACGGCAGCGGCCGCTAGCAATGCGCAAGCGATGGCCGACGCCATGCAGCACTACCGCAGCCGCCAGGCGCTGCAAGGCGCCGCCGCCGCGCTGAACACCCAGCACGACGACGCGCTGCGCAACGCCGGCAACTGGTTCAGCGTCCCCAACCGCTAAACCAAACCCGGGGTCAGGTCCCCCATTTGAGCATGAGCCCGGCTAAATAGCCGGGCTCATGCTCAAAT